>NZ_JASJVL010000006.1:0-283115 GCF_035019745.1 Pseudomonas sp. 10S5 | reverse complement strand
GGCTTGAGTCCAGTGGCATACAGAACTCAGGCCGCGTAGCTTATTCAATCACTGTCCAACATTTGGGGCGCAGTTCATTCAGTGGGAGCGAATTCATTCGCGAATGGTTTGACGCGATCCATCTGATTGACCGCTTCCCGAATGAATTCGGTCCCACAGAATCTTCGGCGTCTCCCGCGAGCCCCCTATAGACCGGCTTGTACCATTTTGTGTGAATGTAACCAGTCTGTGACCATTGCGCGTCCCTTCGTTACGGTATTGCTCAATCCCTTGGTTAGAATCCATGCAGCGCAAGCTCCAGACTTGCTCATGTATAACAACAAGAAAAGGTAATCAGATGAATTCAATTTCCCGCCTCGCCGCCGTCATTTCTCTCGCCTCGTTGTTCCCTCTGAGCGTTCAAGCTGCTGACTCCAAAGGTACTGTGGAAGTAGTGCATTGGTGGACATCCGGCGGAGAAAAAGCTGCGGTCGATGTACTGAAAGCTCAAGTTGAAAAAGACGGGTTCACTTGGAAAGACGGCGCTGTAGCCGGCGGCGGCGGTTCTACCGCGATGACCGTGCTCAAAAGTCGCGCGGTTGCCGGTAATCCTCCGGGCGTTGCTCAGATTAAAGGTCCGGATATTCAGGAGTGGGCCTCTACTGGTCTACTCGATACCGACGTGCTGAAAAATGTCTCCAAAGAAGAGAAGTGGGACAGCCTACTAGACAAAAAAGTGTCCGACACGGTGAAGTACAAAGGTGACTACGTTGCTGTTCCGGTGAACATCCACCGTGTGAATTGGCTGTGGATCAACCCTGAAGTCTTCAAGAAAGCCGGTATCGCCAAGGCCCCCACCACCCTCGAAGAATTCTACGCAGCCGGCGACAAACTCAAGGCTGCCGGTTTCATTGCCCTGGCCCACGGTGGTCAACCGTGGCAGGACAGCACCGTCTTCGAAGACGTAGTGCTATCGGTTATGGGCGCTGATGGTTTCAAGAAAGCGTTTGTAGATCTTGATGGAAAAACCCTCACTGGTCCGGGAATGGTGAAGTCATTCACCGAGTTGAAGAAAATCGCTACTTACATGGACGCTAACCGAGCGGGTCGTGATTGGAACCTCGCTGCTGCCGACGTGATTAATGGCAAGGCCGGTATGCAGATGATGGGCGATTGGGCCAAAAGTGAATGGACTGCGGCGCATAAGGTAGCGGGCAAGGATTACGAGTGCGTTCCGTTCCCTGGCACCGAACATGCCTTCACCTACAACATCGACTCCCTGGCCGTGTTTAAGCAAAAGGATGCGGGTACAACGGCTGCTCAACAAGACTTGGCCAAAGTCGCGTTGGGTGAGAACTTTCAGAAAGTCTTCAGTATCAACAAAGGCTCGATTCCGGTTCGTCTCGACATGCTGAAGGACATGAACAAGTACGGCTTCGACTCCTGTGCCCAGACGGCAGCCAAGGACTTCCTGGCTGACGCTAAAACCGGCGGCCTGCAGCCGAGCATGGCACACAACATGGCAACGACGCTGGCTGTGCAAGGTGCGATTTTCGATGTGGTCACTAACTACATCAACGATCCAGCCGCTGATCCTGCGAAGGCAGCGACGCAGTTGGCATCGGCAATTAAATCAGCCAAGTGAACCTATAAATCTAACCACTGCTGGCTTGCCAGCAGTAAGCCCCAGCCGCAGTTCGTGCTGATGAAACCGGAGTTTGGTTTCAGGCACAACTGCGAACGGGTATTGATGTTTCTGACGTGGATTTTTCGATGAGCTCTGTCGCTGTTATCAGCAAAGCCTCGCCGCTCGACGTGCTTCAACGCTGGTTACCAAAGTTGGTGCTGGCGCCGAGCATGTTCGTCGTATTGGTCGGCTTTTACGGTTATATCCTGTGGACGTTTGTGTTGTCGTTCACCACCTCTACTTTTCTACCGTCTTATAGCTGGGCGGGATTGGCTCAGTATGCTCGCTTGTTCGATAACGATCGCTGGTGGGTTGCAAGCAAAAACCTGGCTGTCTTTGGCAGCATGTTCATCGCCATCAGCCTAGTGGTTGGCGTGGTGTTGGCGGTATTCCTCGATCAGCGCATTCGCCGTGAAGGGTTTATTCGCACTATTTATCTGTACCCGATGGCGCTCTCGATGATCGTCACCGGTACCGCTTGGAAGTGGCTGCTTAATCCCGGCATGGGCCTGGACAAGATGCTGCGCGACTGGGGATGGGAAGGCTTTCGTCTGGACTGGCTGGTGGACCCGAATCGCGTGGTCTACTGCTTGGTCATTGCAGCAGTTTGGCAGGCATCGGGCTTTATCATGGCTATGTTTCTTGCCGGTCTGCGTGGTGTTGATCAATCAATTATTCGTGCTGCGCAGATTGATGGCGCCAGCTTGCCTCACATCTATCTCAAGGTCGTTCTTCCTAGTCTACGGCCGGTGTTCTTCAGCGCTGTGATGATCCTGGCGCACATTGCCATCAAGAGTTTTGACCTAGTAGCAGCGATGACTGCTGGCGGCCCGGGTTACTCATCGGACTTGCCTGCCATGTTTATGTATTCGTTCACCTTCAGTCGCGGCCAGATGGGCATGGGCTCTGCCAGTGCGATGCTGATGCTCGGGGCGATTCTTGCCATCGTCGTGCCTTATCTGTATTCCGAATTGAGGGCCAAGCGCGATGAGTAGTCTGGCGAATAAATCATCTTTCAGCCTTAGTCGGATCGCGATTCACGCGGTCCTGATTTTCGCATGTTTGCTGTACCTGGTGCCGTTGGTGGTGATGTTGCTAACCAGCTTCAAAACACCGGCAGACATCAGCAGCGGCAACTTGTTGAGCTGGCCGACGGTGGTCACCTCCATTGGTTGGGTTAAAGCCTGGGCGACCGTGGATGGCTATTTCTGGAACTCGATCAAAATCACTGTTCCGGCGGTTCTGATCTCTACGGCCATTGGCGCCCTGAACGGTTACGTGCTGTCGATGTGGCGCTTTCGCGGCTCGCAATTGTTTTTTGGCCTGCTGCTGTTCGGCTGCTTCCTGCCGTTCCAGACCGTGTTGCTGCCAGCGTCTTTTACCCTTGGCAAAATGGGGCTGGCCAGCACCACCACTGGCCTGGTGATTGTGCACATTGTCTATGGACTGGCATTTACTACCCTGTTTTTTCGCAACTACTACGTCAGCATCCCGGATGCACTGGTCAAGGCCGCGCGGCTTGACGGCGCCGGGTTCTTTACGATTTTCATGAAGATCATCCTGCCAATGTCGACCCCGATCATCATGGTCTGCCTGATTTGGCAATCCACTCAAATCTGGAATGACTTCTTGTTTGGCGTGGTCTTCTCCAGCGGCGACTCGCAACCGATCACAGTGGCGCTGAATAACCTGGTCAACACCAGCACTGGCGCCAAGGAATATAACGTCGATATGGCGGCTGCAATGATCGCTGGCTTGCCAACGCTGTTGGTGTACATCGTCGCTGGCAAGTATTTCGTGCGAGGCCTGACGGCCGGCGCGGTCAAGGGGTAAGGCATGGCAACTCTAGAATTACGTAACGTTAACAAGACCTACGGCAGCGGTTTGCCGGACACCTTGAAAAATATCGAGTTGAAGATCAATGACGGTGAGTTTTTGATCCTTGTGGGTCCTTCCGGCTGCGGAAAGTCGACGTTGATGAATTGCATCGCAGGATTGGAAAGCATCAGCGGTGGATCAATTTTGATCGATGACGCTGACATCAGCGGCATGAGTCCCAAGGATCGTGACATCGCCATGGTGTTCCAGTCTTACGCGCTGTATCCAACCATGACCGTGCGCGAGAACATTTCCTTTGGCCTGAAGATTCGCAAAATGGCGCCCGCTGCAATTGAAGAAGAGGTCTCTCGGGTTTCCAAGTTGTTGCAAATCGAGCATCTGCTTAACCGCAAACCCGGGCAGCTGTCTGGCGGCCAGCAGCAGCGTGTAGCCATGGGGCGCGCACTTGCGCGTCGGCCAAAAATCAACCTGTTCGACGAGCCACTGTCCAACCTCGACGCCAAGTTGCGAGTCGAGATGCGCACCGAAATGAAGTTGATGCACCAGCGCAATAAAACCACCACCGTTTACGTTACCCATGACCAGATTGAAGCCATGACCCTGGGCGACAAAGTGGCCGTGATGAAAGACGGAATCATCCAGCAGTTTGGTACCCCGCAGCAGATCTACAACGACCCGGCCAACTTGTTCGTTGCCAGCTTTATCGGTTCGCCACCGATGAACTTCATACCGTTGCGCTTACAACGCAAAGACGGACGGCTTTTAGCGCTGCTGGACAGCGGGCAAGCACGCTGTGAACTGCCGCTGGGCATACTTGACGCCGGGCTTGAAGACCGTGAAGTGATCCTCGGTATGCGTCCTGAACAGATCGTTTTGGCTAGCATCGAAGCGAATGGATTGCCGACTATCCGCGCTGAGGTCCAAGTCACCGAACCTACGGGGCCCGATACATTGGTATTCGTTTTGCTGAACGGCAGCAAGGTTTGTTGTCGCTTGGCACCGGATGTCGCACCGCAAGTGGGCGAGTCGCTGACCTTGCAATTTGATCCGTCCAAAGTCTTGCTGTTTGACGCCAAGAGCGGCGAGCGTCTAGGTATTTTGGGGACGCCGCAACCCACCGAGCGTGGGGGTAACGTTACACAGATAAACCGTAGTCATTGAAGGCTGCTTGAGCACAGTTGGTTGATCGGGTCTGCCGTGAAGGTCGGTCCACCAGCAAGACGGAGCAAATGCTGCAGACCATGTACTTAAGCTAATAACAATAAAATGAGGATGTAGGGATGAAAAAGCAACACAACAACACCCGTTTGCTCTGCCAACTGTCAGCGGTTGCAGCGCTGGTTCTTTCTGCCAATGCGATGGCAGACGAAGCTTTCAGTGCCGATTCCAAATGGATGACCGGCGACTGGGGCGGCGAGCGGACCAAGTTGATCGAGCAAGGTATCGACATCAAGGCGGATTACGTCGGTGAAGTAGGCGGCAACCTGCATGGTGGCTACAACAACGACAAGACTGCGCGCTACTCCGACCAGTTTGGTCTGGGCGTGGCGTTAGATCTGCAAAAGCTGGTGGGCTGGGATAACACCCAGGCCAAGATCCAGCTCACCAATCGTAATGGTCAAAACATTTCCAATGACCGTATTGGTGACCCACGAGCCGGCACCTTGAGTTCTTCCCAAGAGGTGTACGGCCGTGGCCACATGGTGCGCCTGACCCAATTGTGGATTCAGCATCAGTTCCTCGACAACAAACTGGACATTAAAGCTGGTTACTTCGGCGAAGGTGAAGACTTCAACACTTTCCCCTGTGAATTCCAGAACCTGGCGTTCTGCGGTTCCCAGGCGGGTAACTGGGCGACGAACATCTGGTACAACTGGCCGGTCATGCAGGCAGCTTTGCGGGTGAAGTACAACATCACCCCTGAGTTTTATGCGCAGATCGGTGTGTACGACCAGAACCCTTCGCAACTGGAACACGGCAACGGCTTCAAACTCAGCGGCAGTGGGACCAAGGGTGCCCTCATACCGGTCGAACTGGTCTGGTCGCCGAACCCCAACGGTCTGCCGGGCGAGTACCGTGTGGGTTACTACAAGAGCTCAGCCAACGCCAATGACGTTCTTCAGGACGACAACGGCAATAATGCAGCGACTACCGGTAACGGCTACAAAGTTCACAGCAGCAAGCACGGCTACTGGGGCGTAATACAACAGCAACTCACTACCCACAACGGCGACGCTTCGCGCGGTCTGCAAGTCGCGGCCAACGTTACCTTTCACGACAAGGACACCAACTTCATCGACAATTACCAGTCGCTGATGTTTGTGTACAAAGGCCCGTTCGATATGCGTCCAAAGGATGACATGGGGATCGGTTTTGCGCGTATCCATGTTAACAATGACGTGAAGAAAAACGCTGAATTGCTCAATGCGAGCAACGGCGTCACCGACTACGACAATCCGTTGTACGCCCCGCTGCGCAGCACCGAGTACAACTACGAACTCAACTACGGCTTCCACGTGACCAACTGGTTGACCGTGCGTCCTAACCTGCAATACATCACCCATCCAGGTGGCGTGGACAAAGTTGACAACGCGGTTGTGGCCGGCCTGAAAATTCAGACGGTGTTTTAACGATGTTGCAATAAGTTCTTTCTCTTTGTGCTCATTTTGCGGATAGCCATGGCTATCCGTTTTTTTTGGAAGCCATTCAGCACTGACATGGGAGCAGGCCTGTCGGTCCTCGCATGGCTGTGCAGCAAACGACATGACTATGTCGCCTGCACATCGTTGCCTAGGGTTTGGGCAGCATGATTTTTAGGACCGGGCACATGCTTGAGCATCCGCTACAGCGTTTTTTTTATGGGTCGCGGGCCAGACCAACTTTTCAGTGGGAACGCTATCAACAGCGGGATGTGTTGCTGATTGATCACCCTCAATGCCAAGCGGCATTCAGCCGTCAGGGCGGACAATTGCTGCATTTTCAACCTCGTGGTCAGCGTCCCTGGTTGTGGTGCGCTGCGCGTTGGCCGCAAGTTGGTGCAATCCGTGGAGGGGTGCCTATCTGCTGGCCTTGGTACGGTCGCCACCCTAGCGAAGGCGTGTGGCCTTCCCATGGGTGGGCGCGGTTGCTGGATTGGAAGTTGATCGACAGCACTGAGGACGAATCTGGCGTCCATCTGCACTGGCGTTTGAAACTGTGGGATTGGCAGGTCGATCTGCACGCCGACCTGGGGCAAGGCATGGAGCTGCGCTTGAGTACTAAACACCAAGACATTGAGCCCTGCCTGTTCGGTCAGGCGTTGCACGCTTATTGGCGCATCAGCGACGTGACCGATGTCGCCTTGGAAGGCCTTGATGGCGCCCGTGGCTACGATCAAATGAATCGACAGGCTTGTGTGCAGAAGGGATCGCTACGCATTGAAGGCGGTTGTCAGCGGGTGTTCAGTCATGCCGGAGAGTTACAGCTTCAGGACGAGGCCTGGCAGCGCAATTTGTGCATTGACATCAGCGATAGCACCAGCACTGTCATCTGGCACCCAGGCAGTCGTCCGTTAATGGGAGTGGGCGGTAACGAGGCGCTGGGTTTTGTTTGTGTCCAAGCTGCTTCAGGAGGTTCCAGCAGCCTAAGCCTTGCGCCGGGGGAGGAGGCGCATTTGAGCTTGCAGGCGCATTTGGTGGATTGAGCGCATAACCTTGGATTGTCCCGAAGGGGCGCTCTCCTCGGGATTTCGCCAGTCCCTACAATTCAATAACCGATGCATTGATAGCGAACCCAGCTCCTAAATCAACTCATCATCAATCGGATACCGGCTGGCATTGAGGCTTTCTTTGATCTTGCGCAGATGCGGTTGAAAATCCACGCCTCGGCGCAAGGTCATGCCCGTTGCTAAGACATCGAGCACGGTAAGCTGGATGATCCGCGAAGTCATGGGCATATAGATGTCGGTGTCTTCTGGCAGTGGAATGTTCAGGCTTAAGGTGCTGGCCTTGGCCAGTGGTGAACCTTCTGCAGTCAGTCCTAACACCGATGCCCCGTTTTCGCGGGCGATGCGTGCCACTTCTACTAGCTCCCTTGTACGCCCGGTGTAGGAAATGATTACGAACAACTCACCGGTATGGGCCACTGAGGCGATCATGCGTTGCATCAGCACATCGGCGTGGGCGGTGACAGCCAGGTTGAAGCGAAAAAACTTATGTTGCGCGTCGAGGGCAACCGGTGCCGAGGCGCCGAGGCCAAAAAAGTGAATCTGTCGCGCCTGAATCAATAGGTCCACGGCTTTGCTAACCAGGTTCGGATCAAGTTGTTGCAGGGCGCTGTCTAGTGAGGCGATGGCGCTGCCGAAAATCTTCCGGGTATAAGCCTCGGGAACATCGTCAGCCTCTACCGCACGACTAACGTATGCAGCACCGCTGGCCAGGCTTTGCGCCAATTGCAGTTTCAATTCGGGGTAACCGCTGACGCCAAACGAGCGGCAGAAGCGGTTGACGGTGGGCTCGCTGACCTTGGCGGCCTGGGCCAGCGCGGCGATGCTCAAGCGGGTAGCCTGCTGCGGGTTGAGCAAAATCACCTCGGCGACCTTGCGCTCAGCCTTGTTCAAATCGTCAAGCCGAGCCTGAATGTGCTCCAGGAGATTGCGCGTGCGGTCCATTTAATATCCTTGTCTGGCCAGCGTCAGACGGGCCTGGTCGCTGCCTGTCATCGAGAGTCTTCCAAGTGCGGGCAAAGGTGGCCTATCGTACTGATGGGCCTCGTCGATCACCACAGGAATCTGGTTTTAGACGAAATGTTGTGATTATTACTACATTTGGCCTTGAGTCCTGCCTTTAAAAAAGGTATTTGTAGCCTAACTTGATAAAAGAACAAACATTATGCCTCTGATAACGGTTGAACCGTGCACCTTTGCCTTGTTCGGCGCTTTGGGCGACCTGGCGTTGCGCAAGCTGTTTCCTGCTCTGTATCAACTCGACCAAGCCGGACTGTTGCACGCGGACACGCGTATTTTGGCGCTGGCCCGTGAAACCGGTGACGAACAGCAACATCTGGCGAACATCGACAGTCACCTGCGCCGCTTTGTGCCGGCTGCGGAACTGAACGAAGAAGTGGTCAGCCGTTTTCAAGCGCGTTTGAGTTACCTGCACGTCGATTTTCTCAGGGCCGACGATTATGTCGCACTCGCTGAGCGAGTAGGCAACGCCGAGACAATGATCGCGTATTTCGCCACGCCAGCTTCGGTGTATGGCGCGATCTGCGAAAACCTGGCCTCGGTGAACCTGACCGAGCGCACCCGTGCAGTGCTGGAAAAACCTATCGGCCACGACTTGGCTTCTTCACGTCGGGTTAACGATGCTGTGGCGCAGTTTTTTCCGGAAAACCGCGTCTACCGAATCGACCATTATCTGGGCAAGGAAACGGTTCAAAACCTGATTGCCCTGCGATTCGCTAACAGCTTGTTCGAAACTCAGTGGAACCAGAACCATATCTCCCACGTGGAAATTACAGTGGCGGAGCAGGTTGGGATTGAAGGCCGTTGGGGCTATTTCGATCAGGCCGGGCAGCTGCGCGATATGATCCAGAACCACTTGCTGCAGCTGCTTTGCCTGATTGCTATGGACCCGCCAAGCGACCTGTCTGCGGACAGTATTCGTGACGAGAAGGTCAAAGTGCTCAAAGCGCTGGTGCCGTTTACCCCTGAACGCCTCGCGACCCAGGTTGTACGCGGTCAGTACATCGCCGGTTACAGCGAAGGTAAGCCCGTACCGGGTTACCTGGAAGAAGAAAATTCCAACACGCAGAGCGACACAGAAACTTTTGTTGCTCTGCGCGCAGATATCCGCAACTGGCGTTGGTCCGGCGTGCCGTTTTACTTACGTACGGGTAAACGCATGCCGCAAAAATTGTCGCAGATCGTGATCCATTTCAAAGAACCGCCGCACTATATTTTCGCCCCGGAGCAGCGGATGCAGATCAGCAATAAATTGATCATTCGCTTGCAGCCCGATGAAGGCATTTCCTTGCAGGTGATGACCAAGGATCAGGGTTTGGACAAAGGCATGCAGTTACGCAGCGGCCCGTTGAAACTGGATTTTTCCGACACCTATCACAGCGCACGAACCCCCGATGCCTATGAGCGGTTGTTGCTGGAAATAATGCGCGGCAATCAGAACCTGTTTGTTCGTAAAGATGAAATTGAGTCCGCATGGCAATGGTGTGACCAACTGATTGCAGGCTGGAAAAAGGCGGGCGATGCGCCCAAGCCTTACGCCGCCGGATCGTGGGGGCCAATGAGCTCCATTGCCTTGATTACTCGTGATGGGAGGGCATGGTATGGCGATATATGAACTTGAACTGCCAACGGGCCTTATAGCTCACGAGTTCACAAAGCCGGCGCAACTGGCTAATGAGTTGGCCGCTGCGGTGGCTGAGCAGTTGATCAACGCGATTGCGGCCAATGGTGTAGCGACGTTAGTGGTGTCTGGTGGGCGCAGCCCGGTAGCGTTCTTCCAGAGCTTGGCCGCGCATGCGGTGGACTGGTCGAAAGTGGTGATCAGTCTTGCGGATGAACGCTGGGTGCCGGTCGAGCACCCGGACAGTAACGCTGGCTTACTCAAGCGCTACCTGTTGCAAGGTCCTGTCGCCAAGGCGCGTTTTATCAGCCTTTACAGCGCCGCAGCGAATCTGGAAGAGGCAGCGCAGGCCGCTGACCTGGCGCTGGCAGAACTGCCAGCAATTGACGTGCTGGTGTTAGGCATGGGCGATGACGGCCATACCGCGTCGCTGTTCCCGAACAGCCCGAATTTGGGTGAAGCGTTGAATCTTAACGGTCAGCGCCGCTGCCTGCCGATGCTGGCACCGACGGTACCGCATCAGCGATTGACCCTGACACGCCAATTGTTGGCTTCGGCGGGTCTGCCGATCCTGTCCATTTCCGGGCAGGCCAAACTTGACACGTTGCGCACGGCACTGGCGGGCGATGATCTTGCTCAAATGCCAATCCGTGCCTTCCTCAACTCTTCGTTAGAGATTTACTGGTGCCCATAAGTAAAGGATCCGCCGCTATGAAGACAATAGAAAGCAACCGGCCTCTCAATAGCATGGCGAACAAGATTGCCCAAATCGACGAGCTCTGCGCTAAAGCGAAGATTTTGCCGGTGATTACTATTGCTCGTGAACAAGACATTCTGCCGTTGGCTGATGCCTTGGCCGCTGGCGGCTTGACCACGCTGGAAGTGACCCTGCGCTCTGCGTTCGGTCTGACCGCGATTCGTGTTTTGCGTGAGCAGCGTCCAGAGTTATGCGTTGGTGCCGGCACTATTCTGGATCGCAAGATGCTTGCAGACGCAGAAGCCGCCGGTGCGCAGTTTATTGTTACGCCCGGTTGTACCCATGACCTGCTGCTGGCGGGTACCGAATCTGAGTTGCCGCTGTTGCCGGGAATCAGCAGCGCTTCGGAAATCATGGTTGGCTATGCCTTGGGTTATCGCCGCTTCAAGCTGTTCCCGGCAGAAATCAGCGGCGGCGTCGCTGCAATTAAAGCCCTCGGTGGACCGTTTGTTGATGTACGTTTTTGCCCAACTGGCGGCGTCAGCCCAGCCAACCTGCGAAGCTACATGGCCCTGCCTAACGTGATGTGCGTAGGTGGTTCATGGATGCTGGACAATGCCTGGATCAAAAGCGGTGATTGGGCACGTGTTCAAGCGGCCAGTGCAGAAGCATTGGCGTTGTTCGATTAGGTTTTAATTATTAATTACTGACGGTTGGTTTACGGCCATTTACGGGGCGCCTTGGTCGGGTGCCCCGTTTTTTTGCTGCGCCAATGTGCTTTATGGCCTGATTCTTCATAAGCGGAACGGGCGTTTGCTTTTTCGCAGAGGGTCCAATAGCGCACCCAAACCGTTGTGGTCGATTTCATGCATCAGGGCCAGCAGCGCGCCCAGCTCGCCGTGGGGAAACCCTTCCCGAGCAAACCAGTTCAAATATTGCCCCGGCAGATCAGCGATGAGTCGGCCTTTGTATTTGCCATAGGGCATTTCTCGGGTAACTAGTAATTCAAGTTTTTGAGGGTTCATGTGTGCGCCCACTGGTTGGATGTGCTCTTGGCCGACCACGCGGTGTCGTTGTGCAAGATACGTGCATTCTGCATGCAGGCTAAACGACAGTTCTTGCAGAAAGAGCGATTTAATTTAGTCAGTTAATTTGTAATTATTTGAAATTAAACGTTTTTTGTTGTAACTACAAGCTGGCATGGTCGCTGCTCTCTTTATTAGCATCATCCACCAAAGAGGAATTGGAAATGACTGATATTAATAAAGAAGCTGTTTCAGTGCTTAACGATCTTATCGAAACCAGCAAAGACGGTGAAAAAGGTTTTCATTCCAGCGCTGAAGACATTAAGAATCCGACAGTGAAGGGCTTTTTTATCACTCGTTCACAAGAATGTGCCGCAGCCGTTCGCAAGCTTCAAGCTGAAGTACGGTCGTTGGGTGGTGATCCAGAAGACAGCACGAGTGTAGGGGCGTCGCTGCACCGTGCATGGGTTGACTTGAAGTCGGCGGTGACCGGTAAAAGTGATGAAGCTATTCTTAATGAAGTTGAGCGCGGCGAAGATCATGCGCTTAAGGCTTATAAAGATGCATTAGAAAAAGCGACTTCTAAAAACTTACCTTTCAATGTTGTTGCGCTCATTCAAGAGCAACTGAGGGGCACGCAACGGAACCACGATCAGGTGAAGGCTTTGCGTGATCAGGTTCGCGCGCGCAGCTAACGTGGCTGTAATGGTAAAAAACGTCAGCTTGTCTGGCGTTTTTTTATTAGACGGATTACAGGCAGACATGAGGAAGGGCGGCGGTATTGCAAGCGCTTGCGCACTCGATGCGATTACGTCCATTGCGCTTGGCTTGGTAAAGCGCAGCGTCCGCAATGCTGATTAACAAGTCAGGGTCACTCGTTGAAACATGATCTTGGGAGGCGACCCCGATACTGACGGTGACGCCCTGCTCATCAGTCGAAAACGTGGGCAATGCCTCTACAGCCGCTCGGATTTTTTCTGCGATGAGCACCGCGCCTGCAAGTGGGGTCTCGGCCAAAATTACCGAAAATTCCTCGCCTCCGTAGCGAGCGGCTAGATCGGTTGGACGACGGATATTGGCTAGAATGGCTGCTGCAACGTGACGCAGTGTTTCGTCTCCGCCGAAGTGACCATGGCGATCGTTGAACGCCTTGAAATGGTCAACATCAATCATCAGCAGTGACATCGTTTTGCCTGAGCGAAGTCCGCGCATCCATTCGGCATTAAGCACTTTATCCAACTGACGGCGGTTTGCGAGGCCTGTTAAACCGTCGGTCGAGGCTAGCTGCGCCAACCCCTGCTCGGCGCATCGACGTAACCTCAACTCCCGGCATAGTAGAAACGTCAACCAAAAAATACCTAAACACAGAACGCCCGTAGCACCGCCCACCAGCCATGTTCCGCGAAGCCACGTTCCATAAACTTCCTCCATCGACTGCCCAATCACCACTATTAATGGCAGATCACCGACCTTTGAGAACGTGAATAAACGCTCTTGATGGTCGAAGCTGGAGACGCTGATAAAAGTCCCGTTGCCTTCCTTAATAAAGCGTCTGATATTTTCCCTCTGGCTGAAATCCTTGCCTATAAGGGCTTCATTGCCGACATCGGGTTGTCGCGCTAGTAAATATCCGTTGGTATTGATTAGGTTAACGTAGCTGTTGCTGCCGATATCCAGGCTTTGGAACAGTTTACTGAAATATATTAAGCGCATCGCCGCCGAAGCAATACCTATGAATTTGCCGTCGGAAGAAGACATGCGTCGGCTAACCGTAATGCACCAGTCGCCATAGCCCGATCGCAATTTGAAGGGGTCACTGATTAGTAAACCCAAGCCAGGGTTGGCTTGGTGGGCACGAAAATGCTCCCTGTGTGCGAAATTATCGGGTCTCGATGCAATGGATAGAGAGTCCGCGAGCACGTCACCTTTCTGATCAAGTAGAAGCAAATTGCCTTTGTACGGCGCGGCGGTGAAGCGGTCGAACAACAGCTGTTGGCGCAGTTGTGGTGTGAGGGCCTGAACCTCGGGACGCTGCCAGGAGCTGGTCATGGTTTGCAATGAAGTGTCGTAAAGGTCGATGTTGCGCTGCACATCCGACTTGATCAATTTAACAATATTAGACGCTGAGCGGGCGGCGAAATCTTTTGCGCTGGCGCGTTCGCGAATGAGTAACGAAGTGACAATGACCACAATAGCGATTACCGCTAACGCACTACCGAAAATCAAAACATTCTCCGGTCTGGACCTATCGCCTAACAGTTCATGGTCGGGGAGCGTTGAATCCATTTTTGAAGTCCGGAAAATGAATACTGGGAATATCTATAATTCATTGAATTTATTTGGATATTGAGCATTTTATGTAGAAATAAACGCCTTTATCTGCAGGGTAATATACAGGTTGAATCAGAGTGTTTTTTGAAAATAATTGCAAGTCTGTCTTGGTGTGACGAAACGGTTGATTTCCAATTTGCGTGCGGACGCCTCAAGAGCGTGCTAAGCAGGGAAACTCGTAAAACGTTAAGCAAAAAAAGCCACTGATGACTGTTGCCATAAAACGGTCGATCAGGAGTGAAGCATGAGCACGCTTGCCTGCGATCTACCTCGAAGCAGTGTCATTGGGTGTCGCAAGGCCGGTGAAGGGGCGGGGTGGTCTAGAATAGCTGTTGAAGGTCTTTCGAATATCCGCAGCTTCATTCGCTTCATTTGCCCGCCGACTTGGTCAGCCAGTGCGAAAGAGGATCTAACTCCGCTGAGGTAGGCGAGCAGATCTTCGAAAACTCAAGACTCCACGGTTTCTGTCGATAACAAAAATAGGGGTCGAAGGTTTCTAAAATCGTTGTTTTTAATAGGGGTGATTGAACGCTTGTTGAAAGGTTGCTGAAAGGAAGTATAGGAAAGTTCCTACTTAAAGCTTTTCTGTCCTTTCGCTGAAAATGACTAGGCGGAGTAGTGATATGAGCAGAAAAACGGCAGGTTTTATTCTGTTTTCAATAGCTATTTTAACTTTCAGTGCCGAAGTACTGGCCAGCGGCGGCGTGCTCAATTTCCGGGGACAGGTTGTTGAATCATCGTGTGATGTCCGGCACCTTTTTGAATTAAAAACCTTGAAGCAAGTACAGCTAATTCAGGTTTTACCCCGTGTCACCTTGGTTCTGGACCGCTATCGCAATGCTTGCAGCGGTGATGTCATGGCCTTCGATATTTCCTTAGTAGGGGGTATTGCAGACGAAAACCCTGCTGCCAGCGTTGTAATCGTTACGTACCAATAGCCCGCAACTGTTTCGAAATGTTGCTTCAAGTTATATAGCGTCAGGTTGCGAAATTTTTTATCTCGTACCTTTGCCAAGGTTTTACATGCTGTGTCTGCGCTATAAGCCCCCGTTCATAGGTGTTTAATCAATAATCTGAATTTGCCTACGGAAAAGGCCTTCGCTAACTGTTGCCAAATCCTTATCAATAATGTGGTTTTCCTGACAGCGGCCTTTGTATCGTGTCGTTATAGTTCAGGCCGTCCAGTGATGGGCAAAACATAAACACACACAAGGAATGTTATTCGTATGAAAAAACTCTCTCTCGCATTAGCTGTGTTAGGCGCAATGGGTCTGGGTGCCGTGAGCACGGCCAACGCCGCCAATAACGGAAAATTGGTGTTCAACGGTACGCTGACTAATATTTCCTGCGCAGTCGGCCCGGGTGCTGGCGTAGGTGCGGGCCCGAATGGGGACATTAACGTTGATCTGGGGAATGTATCGTTCTCCGATATTGGCGCTGCCAGCGATACCAAGCTGGAAACCGCTACGCCGGTTCAGTTACTGATCAACTGCAGTGCAGGCGTTGAGCAATACAGCACGGTAAAAATGCGCTTTGTCGCACGCTCGGGTAGCGGTCTGGACAACAACGACTCCAAACTGTTGCGTACTACGGGCGCTGCCGACGGCGTAGGTATCGGCCTGCTGAACGCTCAGAACCAAATTATGGACTTGAGCGGTACTGAAACCATCGACAAACCGTTGATCAAGGATGGCACCGGAGGTGCAACGGCTGAGCTGAATTTCGGCGCAGTCTATGTATTGAACGGTACGCCAACTAATCCAGGTAACGCTGACGGCTTCATGCCTTTCGTACTGGACTACGAGTAACAACCTTGACGGGGCGAGTCTTCTCACCCCGTCACACTTCGGTTTCAGGCGACGGTCATCATGCGTTTCACCCTTATTAAATATGCCTGCTTATTACTGGCGTTCCTAACGGCCGTCAGCGTTCAGGCGGGTATTGTTCTCAATACCACCCGTATCATCTATCCGGCGCAGGACAAAGAAGTCAGTTTCGGCGTTCACAACAGCGGGGGCGGGGAAATCCTTTTGCAATCCTGGCTCGAGGCCGCTGCCGAAGAGACTTCAAATTTGCCGTTTGTGATCATTCCAGCCTTAACTCGTATGCCTGGCCACGGTAAGCAACTCCTAAGGATTATGTATGCCGGTGCCGACATGCCTCAGGATCGCGAATCAGTTTTCTGGCTCAATGTTCAAGAGATCCCACAAACTGCCGCCGCAAATGCGTTGCAGATCGCTATTCGTCAGCGCATCAAAGTATTTTTCCGCCCTGAGGGATTAAGCGATGTACCGTCCCAAGCGCCGCAGCAACTGCAATGGCGACTTTTGCGAAACGGCGTTCTGCAGGTGAGTAATCCAGGTTCTTATCATGTGTCTATGGTCAGAATTGAAGCGCATGACGGTATAAGTCAGGTGATGAGTAAGGAGAGCCATATGTTGGCGCCGAAACAATCCTTGGAGCTTGCGCTGACCAAACTGCAGAAAGGCCGATCGGTGTCCGTAAGCTTTATCAGCATCAATGACTTCGGCGGGCAAGTGCAATATCGCGCCCTATTAAATGGGCATGACATGGCCAATGCTGTTCTAACTAACAAAAGCGATCGTGTTACTCAATAGCGAGTAAAAGAACCCCCTTTATATACCGAGCATCCGAGTTGCGACCTGTGCGCATCCTCGGCGGGTTGCGCCTGTGCGAAAGGACTCTGCGGCGTGACAGTACCCCAAGGATTGAGTGATAACAGCACATGGAATGGTACACGCTTAACAGTAAACGATTCATCGCAAACCCGGTTGCAGAGAGTGCATGGATTAAGCTAAGTGGTCTTCGTATTGGCATTGCCATGGCGTTAACGACTCCTGTAATCGCTGCCGCCGATCAACCCGCTTCCGTCACCTTCAACACCGCCTTTATTCAGGGTACTAACGAGCCGGCGGATCTTGACGCGTTTCTACGCGGGAACAGCGTATTGCCCGGTACTTACAGCATCGACGTTTATGTCAATCGCACCTTGGCCGGGCGTCGTGATATCGGCTTTTTGCAAAGCCCCACGTCCAAGCGGGTCGAGCCATGTCTGACGCTGGACATGCTTCAAAGTTTTGGTCTTGATATTGACCGTTTGCAGCAGCCTGCAACGCTTGGACGCGACAGCCTGCCCGCGACATGTTTCGATCTGCCAGCTCACGTCGAGTTTGCCCGTGTCGAGTACCAACCCAATAATCTTCGCTTGTCTATCAGCGTGCCACAGGCTGCGATGGCGCGCAGCGCTCGGGGTTACGTGGCGCCAGAACTGTGGGACGAAGGCGAAACAGCGGGGTTTATCAATTACAACTTCAGTGCTGTGCGTCGGCACAATCAGCAAGAGCAAAATGATCAATACTATTTGGGGCTGCGCAATGGTTTTAATCTAGGTGCCTGGCGCCTGCGTAATGAATCCTCGTTGACGTATGGCGGTAATAAGCCTTACCAATTCACCACTAATCGCACCTATGCCCAGCGTGACCTGACGGCACTTAGAAGCCAGCTCACCCTCGGTGAGGTGTATTCCAATTCATTAATTTTCAACAGCGTGCGTTTTAGAGGCGCCGAGATTGGTTCGGATGATGGCATGTTGCCTGACAGTGAGCGGGTATATGCTCCGACCATTCGCGGTATTGCCCAGACCAATGCCACGGTGGAAGTCCGCCAAAACGGTTATTTGCTGTACAGCAACACCGTTTCTCCCGGCCCGTTCGAAATCAATGACATTTACCCCAGCGGCTCCAATGGCGATCTGTTGGTAACTGTCGTCGAAGCGAACGGAACTACGCGTTCATACACTCAGACGTTTGCATCGCTACCCGTCATGGTGCCGCAGGGAGCATTGCGCTACAGCTTCGCGCTCGGGCAATACGACAGCAACAGTGACTATCAGGCGACCCCCGCTTTCACCACGGGTACGCTGGTTTACGGTGTGTCCGAGCGGCTAACAGGTTTTGGCGGTGTGCAATGGGCGCAGGATTATCAGGCGGCCAATCTCGGTGCCGGTATCAACTCACCCATGGGTGCTTTTTCTGCGGACCTCACTCAGTCCGTCAGTGCGCAGCGCGAGCAATCTCAACAAGGGCGGAGCCTGCGCCTGCGTTACGCCAACACCCTTGATATGACCCGCACCACCCTTGCCGTCGCGGGATATCGTTATTCCACAGACCAATTTCGTACGCTGGAAGACCATGTTAATGAACAGGCCGAGCGTATCGGTCAAACCGGGGTCGGTCGGGCAAAAGACCGCCTTGAACTCAACATCAGTCAGTCATTGCCTGCACTGTCGGGTTCGTTAAGTCTCACAGCCAGCGATCAGCGTTACTGGAATCTACCGGGTAACACGCGCCAGCTTTTCTTGTCGTACAACGCTGCTTGGAAAACCATCAGCTATAGCCTGTCGATTGAGCGTAATCAGCAGATGAATGCAGATGGACAAGCGGGTACCGACCATCGCCTCTCAGTAGGGCTAACAGTGCCACTGGGGTCAAGCTCGAAATCGTCCAGGGCTTCGTTCAATCTGGTACGCGACAGCGGCGGCGATTACAACGCCCAAGCGGGGCTCAACGGCCAAGTGCTAGACGACAGAAATACCTTTTACTCGGTCCAGGCCGGACAAGACCGTAGTGCCGGTTCGTTTGGTTCGGGGAAACTTACGACCACGAAGCCGTACGGTCGTTTCGAAGCGGGGTATAGCCAAGGTCGTAATTACGATGCGATAAGCCTGGGTGCCTCCGGGTCATTGGTCGGACATAGTGGCGGGATTAACTTCGGGCAACCCTTGGGTGAAACCTTTGCGCTGGTTGAGGTGCCACAGATCAGCGGCGCGAAGCTGACCAACTACAACAACGTCGAAACATCGGCCAATGGTTATGCAGTGTTGCCTTATGCCCAGCCCTATCGCACTAATTGGGTCGCACTCGATACGCGGCAGTTAGGAGCCGACATTGATGTTGAAGACGCTATCGTTCAGGTAGTGCCCAGGCGCGGTGCTGTAAGTGTTGTGCATTTCAACGCATCGATAGGACGTCGTATTCAATTTGAGTTAGTGCGCGTGGATGGCAGCAAAGTGCCGCTGGGCGCCAGTGTGGAAGACGAACATGGAAAGTCGTTGGCAGTGGTCGATCCCACGAGTCGTGCGCTGGTGTTGAGTGATCAGGACATAGGTGTGCTGCGAGTTAAGTGGTCCGATCAAAGCTGCCAGGCGTCCTACCGCTTGCCGCCTAAAGATCCGGTCCGCGCCTATGAGCGATTGAAGGTCACTTGCCAATGATTCGGCTGGGAATTTTAGGGTGGTTGGCGGTGGGCCTTTTGCTGAACGTTCCTGGTGCGCAGGCCGCCGTATCTTTGAGCGGAACACGATTGATCTTCGACGGCAACTTTCGTGAAGTGAGCATTGAAGTCGTTAATCGCAGCAATCATGAAGTGCTGCTGCAGGCGTGGCTCAGCGATGCTGAAGACATTGACGCCGATCAGTCTAACGACCTGCCTTTTGCCGTAACGCCACACTTGTCGCAACTGTCGGCCAACCGCAAGCAGGCATTGCGTCTTCTGTATGAAGGTGTTGGCAGGCCGCTGCAGCGTGAGTCATTGCTGCATTTGTACGTGATGGAAATCCCCCGGCGGGCGGCGGGTGAAAACCAGCTGAGCATTGCGATTCGCCAACGCATCAACGTGTTTTATCGACCTCCGGGCTTGTCTGGCGACCCTGCGCAAACTGCCGAAGCGTTGCTGTGGAGTGTGATGCGTGATGAAGAGGGCGCGAGCTTTCTGCGGGTCAGTAATCCCACTGCCTACCATGCCTCACTACAGCACGTGCAACTCGATGGCGCGAATGGGAAACATCTCGTCAGCGATTACCAATTGCTACCACCGGGGGTGACCCTCAGCTTGCCACTGGGTGCTGTCGCACCTGGCAATCCAGGGTGGCATCACTTGTCCTTCAAGGCACTCACCGACTATGGCGGTCCGCGCTACTACAGCGCTGAGGTTGAAGAGCGTTTGCCGTTCAACGCTCGTTTGCGGCCGACCGCCGCATTTATCAAGGACGTACAACCATGACCCACATCTGCTGCATTCGCTCCCTAATCTCGGCGCTGTTACTGTTCACTCCGGTAACCAGTTTTGCGTTGGTATGCAAAGACAAGGGGACCGGATCTTCCGTAATTCAAGCTGATCTGGGTAGCACCGTTGCTATACCCGCGTCAGCTCCTGAAGGCACTGTTGTCTGGCGCTCGGATCAGTTCAATGTTCAGGTTGAGTGCTTCAAGGATGGTTTGCAGGCGCAACAGGAAGAAGTGTTCGTTTACCTTAACCCGGACAACAGGTTAGTAGGGCAAGGTATCAGGGTTGGACTGACCTTTAATGGCGTCGATTATCTTCAAAGCAGTGGTCGGATTGGCACCGGACAAAGCCTGCCAGTGTGCAATGAAGGGGCGTCGAATATCGATGCCTGTCCGCGTATAAACTTCAACTTGGCCTTATCGGTGTTCATAGAGAAATCTGGTCCTACGCCGCCTTCGGGTGTGGCCAGTCAGTTGCAGGATTACCGACTGCTGCAACTGGACAGCGCGGAGGGGCTGAATCCTCTGCCTGGTTATAACCTCAGCTACGTTATTAACAACCTTAGTGGCCTGCGGTTTGTTGCCTGTGATGCTGAGTTGCAGGTGATTCCTGAGACTGTCGAGTTTGGCGCAATAGGTATTCAGCAGGTAGCTGTGGGCCGGGTGATTGATCGGCGCCCGTTTTCTTTGATGACCAACCGTACCTGTGACACGCCTTTCAGCCTCGGTGCGCAGTTCAAACCGGTATCGGGCATCATATCGGGCGACTTTCTGGTTCCGGTAGCCAACGACGGCGTTGGCATTCGCATTGTCAACTCCGGCAACGGCGCCACGCTGCCTTATAACCAGCCTTTCCATTTGGCCGATCTGTTGGGGAATGACTCGTCCGCCAAAGCTGATTTCGACGCTGAACTTGTTTGGCAAACCCCCAACCCCAAAGCGGGTGCATTCGAGGCCGAAGTCATCATCGACCTGTTTTACAAATAGAAGGCGATGGGAGGTCGGAGGCGGTGCCGGCAGGCCGTCCAGGATTCAGGTATGCTGCGCGGCCTTGGGTGACCGCCCATCATCGCCCTACGACAGACTCGATACTTTTGGAGCTTCCATGACTACCCCCGAACACACGCCAGCTCCTGAAGCCGTCGCCGAACAGGGCGCCGAGATCGTTGCAGGTAAAAAAACTGCGATCATTCCGGACTTCAAGTTTTCGTTCAAAGCTGCTGAATTCACGCCAGTGAAGACCTTGGAAGAGCCGTATTACAAGAAGTCCGGCAAAGCCAGCCACAACAAGATCCCGGGCGCCGCGCCGCATGGCACTCGCAAGTCCATGGGTAAGCGCTGATTCCTGACCTTGTAGTTACGCTTATGCATTTTGTTGAAAGCGTTCGCGGTACTGGGTAGGGGTTACCCCAAGTCGCTGGCTGAAAATCAGGCGCATGCGGCTGGCACTGCCAAATCCGCAATGATAGGCCACGGCCTTGATCGCCAATTGGCTGCCTTCGAGTAAATGACGCGCGGCGTCGATCCGCGCCCGTTGCACGAATTCAGCCGGGGTCACTTTCGCGTCTCGGGCGAAGATTCGCGCAAAACTTCGCGGACTCATCGCAACCACTTGTGCCAGCCGCTCCACAGAGAACGGCTCGGCGATGTGTTCCATGACGTAGCGCTGGATTTTTGCCACCGGCGAACCTTCATTGTCGGGCGCTGTCAGGTAGGGGCTGAACTGCGATTGTCCCCCTTGACGCTGCACCACCACCAACAAGCGCTTGGCTACCGTCAATGCCACCGCTGCCCCGTGGTCTTCCGAGACTAATGCCAAAGCCATGTCGATTCCGGCAGTAACCCCTGCGCAGGTCATGAGCGCACCATCGCGCACATAAATTCGGTCAGGCTCAACCCGCGCCAGAGGAAATTGCTCGGCCAGTTGGCGTGCATGGCTCCAATGAGTGGCGGCCTGTTTGCCATCAAGCAGCCCGGCATGTCCCAAAATAAACGCTCCGGTGCAAATAGACCCATAGCGCCCAGCGAGCGGCGCCGCTTTACGCAACCACTTGGTTATCGCAGGCTGAGGCATGCTTTCAGGCAACAGCGGGCCTCCGGGCACCAGCACCACGTCAAATTGATGAGGGGCGTCTTCAATAGCGACCTCGGCACCCAGCGGCATGCTGTTGGACGCCATGATCGGATAGGAAGCGGTGCCGATCGTAATGATGCGATAGCCGTTAGCCGCAGGTACAAAACGGTTAGCCTCAGCAAACACATCTAATGGTCCCGCGACATCTAATGACTGGACGCCGGGAAAGATCACAATCGCCACACTTTTCATTGATGGTCGTTCATGTGTTCCGTAAGGAAATAAAGGTGTAGTTCAGAGGTTCATGGGTTACGACCTGAGCTCCGGCTAACTGCAAGGTATCTATAATTTCCGGGCCCGACACGTGGAATGACCAGTTGGACTCGACGGATGATTGCGCAGACGTAGGAAAATCGGCAACTTCTTGCATGGCACCGGCGAAGGCAGTCATGTCCGGCAAATAGGCAGTGAAACCGTCGCCCTTGAGTGCGGCGGTGCGGATACCCAGCACATCGCAAATGGCGTTTTTAGCAGCAACCTCATCGTGATCGGCTAGCCGCGATTGTTCGATGAGTGCCATCAGATGAGCGTCGACCACCGCGTTTCCAAGGATGAGATCCGGTCCCTGTTCCCATGCGTTAGGCGGACAATCCTTGCTCTCGGGTTTTAGAGGGATATGCGGGTTGATCTCCATTGGGTAAATTCGGCAGACCAGAGGACGACGCTCATAAATACGGCACATATTTTCTGCGTCAAGATTCCGGCAAGGTCCGACGTTATAAGCGGCGAACGTGATAGCAACATAAGCGGTCGCGCTGCCGCTGAGGACTTTGAGTGAACGGCGTTGTGCGTGGGTGCGTTGCACGGCTATTACGCCGTATCCATCCTCAAGGAAAGCTTCGGCCAAGATGATCACCGTACCGCCATCGGCCGTCCACTGTCCGGCCTCGAGTAATGTCAGCGGGACGTGATGGTCGTTGCAGCATTTTCCGCAACCTACGCAGGCAAACTGAGTCTTCATCAAAGTAGAAAGCCCAAAAAATGCACGTTGTGACGGTGACAGATTTACCCGCATCGTCACTGCCGAGGCAGATTTTGAAGCAAGTTATAAGCCATTGATCTTACTTTTTCGCCGGGGTCAGCATTAAGTCCCACTCGGTCACCACCGCCGTTTTGCTTTGGCGCTGATAAAGGCACAGCTCGGTGCCGACTTTGTTTTTCATGTGTGGTTGTGGGTAGTGCCCTTTGAGCACAAGCGCGCTGTAACCGATGCTGTCGTCGAATAGCGCTGCGGCGCCTGCGGGTTTTACGTCTTTTAGTTGGCTGGCCTTGACACAGCTAGCGATGACGGCGTTATCCAGATCTTTCCAGGCCTGATCGCTGGATGCATTGGCTTGGCTGCCAATAACCGTAAGGCCTGTGAGCAATAGCGCGAATGCTTTCATGTCGATTTCCTTTTTGAGCAGTATCCATTGGATGCCAAATTATGGCAGACAAGCTCGGTAGGAATTCGTCGTATAACGGCAATGCGTTGGACATAACGCATGCCAGATGTTTCATTCAGGCGTGAAGCGGCGTGATGGGTCTCCGGCACTTTGAGATCGACGCTGGCTGCGTCACGCAGACGAAACATGCGGCGGTGTTAGCGAGACTTCGTCTCAATAGGGTGATTTAGATGCCTTGGGCCTCGACCGTTCGGGCCGCTTGAATCAAGCACTTGGTCAACTCGGGAGAAGAAAATTTAGTAAGCACTGCGTTTGCTCCGGCTGCACTTGCTTTTTCGCTGTTCATTTTGCTATCCAGGGAGGTGTGCAGAAGCACGTATAAGTCCTTGAAATCCGGTGTTTCGCGTAACGTTCTGGTAAAAGCGTAGCCATCCATCTCCGACATTTCAATGTCAGAAACCACCACATTAATCTGCTCGGCAGTGCCTTGCAGCTCAAGCAGTTGATCGATGGCCTCCTTGGCGCTGCGTGCCGTGTGGCAATGGACTCCCAGGGTGCGCAGTGTTATTAGCGATTGCTGCATGGCAACCTGACTGTCATCGACCAACAGGATATTCGCCTTAGACAAGACTCGCGCTTCTTCTTCGCTCAAGTGCACGGGTTCGTTGACGATTCTAGCCGGCGCGATGCCGTGAATAACTTTTTCGATATCCAGCACCTGTACCAGTACGCCGTCAACCTGGGTTACGCCCGTGATAAACGATCTATTGCCCGAGCCGAAAGGCGGTGGGCGGATGTCGGTGGTCAAGCAGTGAACGATCTTGCTCACCGCCTGGACGTGCAGACCCTGCTTGGAACGGCTCACATCTGTGACGATCAGGCACCCACCCGATGGATCTACCAACGGTTGCTCACCGATTGCGCGGCTAAGATCGATCACCGACAACGACGCCCCCCGCAGGATAGCGACGCCCTGAACGTGTGGATGGGATTCGGGTAAACGGGTCAGGGGAGGGCAAGGGATAATTTCGCTGACTTTGAGCAAATTGATTGCCATCATTTTGCCGCTGCGCAAGGTGAACAGCAGCAGCGATAGAGAATCTGCGCGGGCTTTATTCGAGGACATATCAACCTTCTGAAATTAAAGGCGTCGCTATACATGAGCGGCGAACAGCTTTCGATGTCGGGTTATCGACTTGCCTGAAGCAGGCTTGAGCCGCTTTTGTGCCTAAGATCATCGACCATTTGTAACATATGTAGTCATAAAGACATTTGTGAGTCTTTATGACTTGTATTTGAGTGGGGTCAATTTGATATATATTTCCTAATATGTTGAATTATAACGACTTAAAATATGGCATGAAAACTGATGGGGCAAGGTACCTGTTATCAAGCCTTGCGGCTTAGGAGTCATCCCCATGTTAAGCGCTCATGATCGTGCCATTGTTAAATCCACTGTGCCACTCCTCGAAAGCGGCGGCGAAACGTTGACCACGTATTTCTACCAAATGATGCTGAGAGAGTACCCGGAGGTGCGGCCTTTATTTAACCAGGCTCACCAAGCCAGTGGTGATCAGCCTAGAGCGCTGGCTAACGGCGTATTGATGTATGCGCGCCACATCGACGAACTAGAGCAACTGGGCGGACTGCTTGCAAAAATCATCAATAAGCACATCGCTTTGCAGATTTTGCCGCACCACTACCCCATCGTAGGTACCTGCCTGATTCGCGCCATTGAAGAAGTGCTGGGCAGTGACATCGCAACACCTGAAGTTTTGCGGGCCTGGAGCAATGCGTATAAACAGCTCGCCGACATTTTGATTGGCGCGGAGCAGGTGATTTACGAGGAGAAAGCCGACGCTGTGGGCGGCTGGCGCGGGGCGCGGGAATTCAAGGTGGCTCGCCGCGTTGATGAAAGTGCTGAGATTACCTCGTTCCATTTTGTGCCTGTCGATGGTGAGGCTGTTCTGGGTCACATCGCTGGCCAATACATTGGCTTGCAACTCTTCATTAATGGCGAAGAGACGCGCCGCAACTATTCGTTGTCTGCGGTAGCCGATGGCTGCCAGTACCGTATCAGCGTCAAGCGTGAGCCCAACGGCTTGGCGTCGAATTTTCTGCATGACCACTTGCACGTCGGCGAGCGCATTAATCTCTTTACGCCTTCAGGAGAATTCACACTGACCGATAGCCTAAAACCGCTGGTGTTGATCAGCGGCGGGGTAGGCATTACGCCGACACTGGCGATGCTTGAAACCGCGTTGGCGACTTCGCGGCCAGTGCATTTTATTCACTGCGCGCGCAATGGCAGTGTGCATGCTTTCCGGGGTTGGGTTGATGGCCTTGCCAGTCTTTATCCGCAGTTGAAGCACTTCTATTGCTACGCCGAAGACGATGGCGTTAGCTCTCCCGCGCATTCAGTGGGATTATTAGATCAACAACGACTGGAGCAATGGTTGCCTGAAGACCGTGATCTGGATGCTTACTTCCTGGGGCCGAAAGGATTTATGGCGGCGGTAAAGCGCCAGCTCAAGGCGGCGGGTGTGCCTGAGCAGCAAAGTCGTTACGAGTTCTTCGGCCCGGCTTCTGCGCTTGAATAAAGATTGTTGAAGTACGCGCTCAACATGTCTCATCCTCGATAGATGTCAGTGTGATGCCATCGGTCGATTCGATTTATCCTTGCGGTGATTTGCGCTTGAGTTGGTAACGACTGCCCATGATTATCGCGGGCGATTCGTCCGTTGAGCATTTACACTCTGTGTCAGACCATTTAAAGGGTAAAGGGATGAGCGATAACTTAATGTATCTGGGGCGCGAGAAAAAATTTCTAGTGATGCTAGGGGTGATTTGCCTTGCGATGATCGGAGGCGCTTTGTACATGCAGGTGGTACTGGAAGAGGCGCCGTGCCCATTGTGTATCCTGCAACGTTATGCGTTGTTGTTTATTGCCATTTTTGCGTTCATTGGCGCTCTGATGCCGGGTCGCCTCAGCATTACGGTGTTCGAGGGGTTGGTGATGCTCAGTGCAATAGGCGGCGCCATGGTTGCAGGGCGCCACGCGTACATCCTTGCGCATCCCATAGAAAGCTGCGGTATCGATGTGCTTCAACCTATCGTGGACAGTATGCCGTTGGCCTATTTATTTCCGCTGGGATTCCAAGTGGATGGCTTCTGCACTACGCCTTATCCGCCAATACTAGGATTATCATTGGCTGAGTGGGCGTTGGTCGCATTTGTATTGACGGTGGTGTTGGTCCCGTTGGGAATTTTGCACAATCGCCGTAGTAGTCGTTGAACTTGAGGTATAGACTTCGAACGCCTTACATTTCCTGTGGAGATTAGGGCGCTCATCTGTACCG
This sequence comes from Pseudomonas sp. 10S5, assembly GCF_035019745.1. NCBI lineage: Bacteria > Pseudomonadati > Pseudomonadota > Gammaproteobacteria > Pseudomonadales > Pseudomonadaceae > Pseudomonas > Pseudomonas sp. 10S5. The sequence goes on along the minus strand of NZ_JASJVL010000006.1, from coordinate 256,252 downwards.
AGTTCACCTTGGTAATTGATTTTTGCAGATTCTGATATGAACTATTGCTGAATGAGTCATAGTCAGCAAAAGGTTACCTATCTACAATCGCCAGCATTAACCAGTCAGCACCGCACGCGCTATGGAAGAAACGATGCCCTCGGCGTCTCTACCACCTTTGTAGAGCGCGCCACCATCAGGCGTTGACACCTCAGAATATCCGCACCAAATGGAATTGGTCTGCCAACCAGGCCGTTGCCACCATTCAAATAAGAAAACACAGATAATTTCGGATTTGTCGTTCGGCTCTTGAGCTGCTCAGGCACGCCCTTATTCAAATCAAAAAAAACGCCAACACCGGCAGGCTTTAGTGTCTGCGTTCGAAATCCAACTGACTGCGCAAGCTGCTTTAGAGGTCGTGAGATGAGTAGAAAAGGGTACCCCAGATTACTAGGCTTCTTAGCCTTTTTGAGCACACTCGCGCTCAGTGGTTGTGGTATGTCCGTCCTTGATCCCAAAGGGCAGATAGGCGTTGACGAGAAGAACCTGATCATCACCGCCACCGTGCTGATGTTGTTAGTCGTCGTGCCTGTGATCGTCATGACGTTTGTGTTCGCCTGGAAATATCGCGCCTCGAACACTCAAGCTACGTACGCACCAGACTGGGCACACTCGCATAAAATTGAAGCCATTGTCTGGGGCGTCCCGACCGTTATCGTTATTGCGTTGGGCATTTTGATCTGGAAATCAACTCACGACCTCGATCCCTACAAACCGCTTGAGTCGGCCATCAAACCAGTCACCATCGAAGTAGTGATGATCGACTGGAAATGGCTGTTCATCTACCCGGACTTGGGCATTGCCACGGTCAACGAAATCAAGTTTCCCGCTAACGTACCGGTTAACTTTCGGATCACATCCGACGCGACGATGGGTTCATTCTTCATCCCAGGCCTGGGCGGTCAGATCTACGCCATGGCCGGTATGGAAACCAAACTGCACCTGATCTCCAACGAGAATCATGTATACGACGGTATGGCAGCCAACCTCACTGGCGAGGGGTTTTCTGACCAGAAATTCAAGGCATACGCTACCTCCCAGGCTGATTTTGACGCCTGGGTTGCTGCCGCCAAGAAAGCACCAAATCAGCTCGACTTGATGCAATTTAACGAACTCGCCAAGCCAAGCGTGAAAAACCCTGTGGAGTACTTCGCCACCGTTCAGCCAGATCTGTTCCAGACCATCATCGATAAGTATGAAGGAATGAACAAAGGCGCCGGGATGAAGCATGAGGCAGGTGAGAAGAGTGAAATGACGGGTATGGACATGACTAAGCATTCGGCTGCCGGGGCAGAGGAGTAACAGATGTTCGGTAAATTAACGCTGGACGCGATTCCCTTCCATGTTCCGATAGTGATGGTGACGCTGTGCGTCATCGCGCTGGTTGGTGCGGCAGTGATCGCTTTAATAAGCTACAACCGCAAATGGGTTTACCTGTGGTCTGAATGGTTGACTTCGGTTGACCACAAGAAAATCGGCGTGATGTACATCGTCGTTGCGCTGGTCATGCTGCTGCGTGGTTTTGCAGACGCCCTCATGATGCGCTCACAGTTGGCCCTGGCCAGCTCCGGCGGTGAAGGCTACCTGCCACCGGAACACTACGACCAGATCTTCACCGCGCACGGTGTGATCATGATCTTCTTCATGGCGATGCCTTTTGTGGTCGGCCTGATGAACATCGTCGTACCGCTGCAGATTGGTGCTCGAGACGTTGCCTTCCCGTTCCTCAACTCGTTGAGCTTCTGGTTGTTCGTTGTCGGTGCGGTATTGGTCAACTTGTCACTGGGTATCGGCGAATTCGCCCGTACCGGTTGGGTTGCCTATCCACCGCTCTCCGGCCTGGCTTATAGCCCGGGCGTGGGGGTTGATTACTACATCTGGGCCTTGCAGTTATCCGGGTTGGGTACGTTGCTGACGGGGGTGAACTTCATTGTCACCATCCTGAAAATGCGCGCACCTGGCATGACCTTGATGAAAATGCCGGTGTTCACCTGGAACTGCCTGTGCACCGCGATCTTGATCGCGGCATCGTTCCCGATCCTCACCGCCACCTTGATTCTGCTGACGCTTGATCGTTATCTGGGCATGCACTTCTTCACCAACGAGCTTGGTGGCAACCCGATGATGTATGTCAACCTCATCTGGGCCTGGGGCCATCCAGAGGTTTACATCCTGATCCTGCCGGCATTCGGTGTGTTCTCGGAAGTGACGTCGACGTTTACCAAGAAAACACTGTTCGGCTACAAATCGTTGGTCTATGCGACTATCGCAATCACTGTTTTGTCGTTCGTTGTTTGGCTTCACCACTTCTTCACAATGGGTTCGGGTGCCAACGTCAACGCGTTCTTCGGAATCATGACGATCATTATTGCCGTTCCCACGGGAGTGAAGATCTTCACTTGGCTGTTCACCATGTTCCGCGGTCGGCTTGAATTCACCACACCAGTTCTGTGGACGTTGGGCTTTATCGTAACCTTCACTATCGGCGGCATGACCGGCGTACTGCTGGCGGTTCCGGGTGCTGACTTTGTGTTGCACAACAGCCTGTTCCTGATCGCTCACTTCCACAACGTGATCATCGGTGGTGCGGTATTCGGTTACCTGGCAGGTTTCACCTACTGGTTCCCGAAAGCATTCGGCTTCAAGCTTAACGAGCGCCTGGGCAAGTACGCATTCTGGTGCTGGATCGTCGGCTTCTACCTGGCATTCATGCCGCTCTACGTACTGGGCTTCATGGGTATGACCCGTCGCCTGAACCATACCGATAATCCGCAATGGACTCCTTGGCTCATCGCGGCCTTCGTTGGCGCGTTGGTCATCATGTGCGGCATCGCGTTCCAGCTCATTCAACTGGTTGTCAGCATCCGTGACCGCGAGAAGAACCGTGATCTCACTGGCGATCCGTGGGATGCCCGCACCCTTGAGTGGTCAACTTCTTCGCCTCCACCGTTCTACAACTTTGCCGAGCAGCCGGTTGTTGACGATCTGGATGCGTATTGGGGCATGAAAGAGCGCGGGATCAAGACCAAAACTGCCGCGGATTACAAAAAAATCCACATGCCGCGTAACACTGGCGTGGGTTTCTACATCGGCTTTGGCAGCCTGATCTTCGGTTTTGCCTTGATCTGGCACATCTGGTGGTTAGCTGCGATCGGTCTGGTCGGGATGGTGGCAACCTTCATCATTCGCTCGAACGACGACGACATCGACTACTACGTCCCTGCCGAAGAAGTCGCGCGAATCGAAAACGAACGCCTTCAACTTATGGCTAAGCAGGCTTAAACCATGTCGAACTTAGTATTAGAAAGCCAGATTGCCCATGCTGAGGAGCATGGGCACGAGGATGCCGGGTCAATGACCGTGTTCGGCTTCTGGATTTACCTGATGACCGACTGCATCTTGTTCGCGACGATCTTCGCCGCTTACTCGGTGCTGAGCAACAACGTTGCAGGTGGCCCGTCGGGCAAAGATATCTTCGAGCTGCCTTACGTTTTGGTAGAAACCTTCTGCCTGCTGTTCAGCAGTATCACCTACGGTTTCGCCATGTTGGCGATGCACAAAGGCAACAAGAAGGGCGTGATCGCTTGGTTGATCGTGACCTTCTTGCTGGGTCTCAGCTTCATTGGCATGGAAATCAATGAATTCCATCACCTGATCGCTGAAGGCTTTGGTCCTGATCGCAGCGCCTTCCTGTCCGGCTTCTTCACGCTGGTGGGGACCCACGGTTTGCACGTGACTTCTGGTTTGATCTGGATGGCCGTGCTGATGTTCCAGATCAAGAAGAAAGGTCTGACCGCAACCAACATGACCCGTTTGAGCTGCCTGAGTTTGTTCTGGCACTTCCTGGACGTGGTCTGGATCTGCGTGTTCACCGTTGTCTACCTGATGGGAGCACTGTAAATGGATCACGCTAATATCAGCCATGCTGGCGCCGAACACGCGCATGTCGGCAGTGCAGGTGCCGACCACGGCAGCTTGAAGTCCTACGCTATCGGTTTTTTCCTGTCGGTGATCCTTACGGTGATTCCGTTCGGTCTGCTGATGCACCCGATCTTCGCTCAGCCGGTCACATTGGCAATCGTAGTGTTGTTCGCAGTGGTACAGATATTTGTCCACCTGGTGTTCTTCCTGCACATGAACAGGTCATCCGAACAGCGTTGGAATATTGTCGCTTTTGCCTTCACTGCCCTGATCATCGTGATCGTGGTCGGCCTGTCGTTGTGGGTGATGTACAGCATCCACACGAACATGATGGCGCACTGAGGAATCTGAATGTCCCTTAAGCACTTTATCCAAATCACCAAGCCGGGGATCATTTTCGGTAATGTGCTTTCGGTGGCAGGTGGCTTCTTCTTGGCTTCTAAAGGGCATGTCGACTTCGGCGTGTTCTTGGCTGCGGTAATAGGCACCTCGTTGGTAGTTGCGTCAGGTTGCGTTTTTAACAACTGTATTGACCGCGACATCGACGTGAAAATGGAACGAACCAAGAATCGGGTGCTGGTGCAGGGGTTGGTTTCGTTGAAGCTGGCCTTGCTCTACGCCACCGTTTTGGGCGTCGCCGGGGTGGGCTTGCTTTATACCAAGGCCAACCCGCTGGCAGCGCTTTTTGCAGTCATTGGATTTGTGATTTACGTCGGCTTCTACAGCCTGTACCTAAAGCGCAAATCGGTGCATGGCACGTTGGTTGGAAGTCTATCTGGAGCCATGCCACCGGTGATTGGTTACGTGGCGGTGAGCAACAGCTTCGATATGGCGGCGCTGACGTTGCTGGTGATGTTCAGTTTGTGGCAGATGCCGCATTCCTATGCCATCGCGATTTTTCGTTTCAACGATTACCGAGCTGCGTCGATCCCGGTGCTTCCGGTGCTGCGCGGTATTGTCGTCGCCAAGCGGCACATCCTGATCTACATCTTGGCGTTTCTGGTAGCAACGCTGATGTTGACGATCGGTGGTTATGCCGGCTTTAGTTACCTGGCCGTTGCTGCAGGGATGGGAATGTACTGGTTGTATATGGCCTGGACGGGCTATAAAGCGGTGGACGACACTATTTGGGCACGTAAACTGTTTGTATTCTCCATTCTAACCATCACTGCTCTTAGTGTGATGATGTCAGTTGATTTTCAGGTGCCAAGTGAGTTGCTGATTACTTACGCACGTTGAACCTACGCAGATGCTTGAACAGAGACGCCCCGCTCCGATAAAGAGCGGGTTTTTTTTTATGGCTTGGTTGGGTAATCTTCGTTCAGCAACGTCAGGCAAAACGAGCGAACTGTAAAAGTGGCGATGAGGCGATGGCAAAAGCCATCACGTTACAGCATGATAGGGGCGCTTGACGCCCATGGAAGAATGGTTTCGCCGCCGCTCCGATATTGTCTGGTCTGATGACTGGAGCAGAGTGGACCCCAAAATGACTGCGACTCGCCTTGTCCGGCGCCGCTGTCGATAGACTCCAGTAGAAACATCAAATGATGACCGAACACCTTACTTCCAGGAAAGAACAAGCGGCGGATGTCGGTCCGCTTGTGTCCATTGTTGCGCCTTGTTATAACGCGGAAAAATACTTGGAGGAGGCGCTTAAAAGCATTTTTGCCCAAGACTATAGCAATGTAGAAGTTATTATTGTCGACGACGGGTCGACTGATAACAGCTATGCCATGTTAGAGGCCCTGCAAAGCACTTACGATTTTCAGCTTTATACACAGCCAAACCAAGGCGTGAGCGCTGCCCTGAATTACGGGTTGAAGCATGCGCAAGGTGAATATGTATCCACCCCGGACCTAGACGACATCATGCTTCCAGAGTCCGTGCGGGTAAGGGCTGACTACCTGGATAAACATCCTGAAGTGGGCTGTGTTGGCGCCTTGGTCGTCTACATGGACAGTGAGGGCAATAACGTCAAAACGCAGAAGTCGGCGCAAATCCAGCGCTTGGGTTTCGACGAGATTCTGAGCAACGCCATTGTGGTGGGTGCCCCGGTTTCGTTGTACCGAATGGACGCGCTCCGGGCCGCCGGGTTTTACGAGCCGAGCATCAAAGTCCAAGACTTCCAGATGACGTTGAAAATAGCCGATCAGGGTTATCAGATACACATATTGCCGATAAGTGTTACCCGTTATCGACGTCATCCGAATAACCTGTCTCGTCGATATAAAGTGCTACTGGACGCTGATATGAAGGCAATCAGCCCTTATCAGTCGCACCCTGGGTATGAGAAGGGCAGGGCTGTAATCCTCAATAAAGCGCTTAAATACGCGGTTGTTACTGACAAGAAAGACGCGTGGCGATTGTTACGAGCCATCCCCCTTCGCCGTTTTAACAAAACCACTTTTCGCCGATTGAAACGGCTGCTGTTGCACCGCTAGTCGGGCGTTGTCGCTGCTTGGAACTTTACCGAAATGTTTCCGGTCTCACTCCCATCTTCGATAGAACACGGCCATGAAATTTCTTGAGGCTTTAAAAGAAAGGCGGACAAAAAAACAGCTCAATGGCATGGACAAGCTTCATCGGTTACCCGAGAAAATTAGACTGCGCTACCCGAAGTATTCATTCGGCGTTGGCACTTACGGTATTCCCGAGGTTATCAAGTTTGGTCATGATGCTGTCCTGAAAGTCGGCGCCTATACGTCAATTGCTACGGGGGTCAAAATTCTGCTGGGAGGTGAGCATCACACTGATTGGGTGAGCACTTATCCATTTCCGGCGATGATCAGCGAAGTCAACGATATCCTCGACTTCTCGACCAGCAAGGGCGACGTGGTCATCGGGAGTGATTGCTGGATTTGCACCGATGCAATGATCCTCTCCGGCGTCACCGTCGGTCATGGCGCTATCGTCGCCGCCGGTGCGATTGTGAACCGAGACATTGCGCCCTTCTCTGTGGTTGGCGGCAACCCTTGTAAGTTCATTCGCTGGCGCTTCGACGAAGAAACCCGCGCGACGTTGCTGCAATCGGCATGGTGGGACTGGCCCATCGAGGAGGTCAAGGCAATGGCGAGAACCTTGTGCAGTGCGGATATTGACGGGTTCATCCGCTATATCAATGAGCGCAACGTGGAGCAGGGGTTGGGATGACGCTGGCACATTTTGCTCAGTACGGTGGCATCACGGTTATGCTTCCTGCCGCGATTGTCGTTGGCATTTGGCTTTACGTATCCGGGTCCAAACGCTCGGCATTGCTGTGGTTGGCGACAATGCTGTCGGTCTACGTGGTCGTTGGAATAAGTAAGATTTTGTTCAAGGGCTGGGGCATCGGCCTGCTCAGCCTCAATATTTCAGTTATCAGCGGCCACGCGATGCACACCTGCCTGGTACTTACCGTGGTATTGAGCTTGCTTGCCCGTCAAATCGATCCTCGATTGCGTTGGCCGGCGGCTGGTGTGGGGCTGATGATGGGTTGGTGGTTCGCCACGTACTGTGTGGCACCGTTTGTACATCCTCTGCAAGAGGCGATTGCGGGGGCTCTTCTTGGTTCCTTGGCCGCTTGCGTGTTTCTGTTCAGCGTGGAGGGCCTCGAAATCCGTAAAATCCCTCCTGCTGCGCTGGTGCTTGGATTGGCGTTCATGGCGTTCAACGCCACCACCACCAAATACACCGCCGAGAATCTACTGAACCGAATAGCCGTGACCCTTTCTGGCGGTGATCGGGCCTTCAAACAGCCGGAATGGCGGACACCTCAAGTGCAGCTGCAGCTCAAACCGCCCATCTGATGAAGCCCGTATGCCGCAGATTTCTCGTTTCGATCCTCACGCCATCTTCACTACCTGACGCCCCATGCGCAGTCGGTACAGCCCCAGGATGAACAAAATCCACACCGGCATGATGTAGACCGAAATGGCGATCCCCGGAATCATCAACATCATGATTAGAATCAATGCCACGAACGCCAGGCACAAGTAGTTGCTGAACGGTGTCCAAAACGCCTTGAACCCAGGCACAACGCCTTGCTCGGTCATGGCTTTACGGAACTTCAGGTGGGTCAGGCTGATCACGACCCAGTTGATGATCAGAGACGCGACGACCAGCGCCATCAACAACTCCAGCGCTTTTTGCGGCGCCAGGTAGTTGACCACCACGCACAGCAAGGTCACTAACGCCGAAACTCCGATTGCCAACACGGGTACGCCTTGTTTGTTCAGCTTCATTAGCGCTTTAGGGGCATCACCTTGTTCGGCCAGTCCAAAAAGCATGCGACTGTTGCAGTACACGCCGCTGTTGTAGACCGAAAGCGCCGCCGTCAGCACCACAACGTTAAGAATTTGTGCCGCAGTGTCGTTACCAATCAGAGCGAAAATCTGCACAAAAGGGCTACCGCTGTAGGCATCGCCGGAAGCGCCCAGTGTTTGCAGCAACGAATCCCATGGATACAGCGCCAGCAGTACGGTGAGTGCGCCGACGTAGAAAATCAGGATGCGGAACACCAACTGATTAATCGCTTTGGGAATGACTTTGCGTGGCTCACTTGCTTCTGCGGCAGTGATACCCACCAACTCCAGCCCGCCGAACGAAAACATGATGAAGCACAGCGACATCAACAGCCCGCTGAATCCGTTGGGGAAGAAACCGCCGTGGGTCCACAGGTTGCTAAACGATGCCTGCGGGCCACCTGTGCCACTGATCAGCAGATATCCGCCGAGTACGATCATGCCGATGATGGCGACCACCTTGATGATCGCAAACCAGAACTCGGTTTCGCCGAAGACTTTCACGTTGGTCAGATTGATCAAGTTGACCAACACGAAAAATACCGCAGCGCTGACCCAGGACGGCACATCCGGCCACCAAAACTGAACGTATTTACCGACGGCCGTAAGCTCGGCCATGCCGACCAACACATACAGCACCCAGTAATTCCAGCCACATAAAAAGCCCGCGTATCCGCCCCAGTACTTATGCGCGAAGTGACTGAAAGAGCCGGCCACGGGCTCCTCGACAATCATCTCGCCCAGTTGACGCATGATTAAAAACGCAATGAAACCACAAATGGCATATCCCAAAATCATTGCCGGACCGGCCGACTTGAGGACGCCCGCAGAGCCAAGGAACAGCCCGGTACCAATCGCGCCACCGAGCGAAATCAGCTGGATGTGGCGGTTTTTCAAGCCACGCTTGAGCAAGCCTGGCGTCAGGTCTTCACCTGTCATTGCTTTACCTTTCTGTATTTGGAATAGGGCGGAGGTGGAGCGGGTGTTGAAATTGGCCGTCATTCTAAAACGGGCAGTGCGTAGGAAGCATCTCTAAATTGCGGGCAGGGGCGCTTGGTATCAACTTTAGGAGCGAACTTGTAGGCGAAGCGACGTGCCGGATACATCGCAGGGGTGCTTCGCCAACAGCCTGGCTTCTACAGACTGGCAGTGCGGCAAGCTCCGTTCAAACAGACCTTAAGCCTGTCTGAACGGACTCTGGGTACTCGCTTAGCGATAGTTCTCGCGACGGAAGATCATTGGCGAAGGGCCTTGGTAAATGCCAAACCGGGCAACCCCCGTCGCAGCTTGGCGTCCGGTGCCGTTCCAGTCATACAGAAGCCATGATGGGGTGGCGGGTAAGCTGCCAAGTACCGAGCCGCTAATGCCCGGAGGTTGCAGTTTCAATAAGCCAACACCTGCGCTGGGGGCGATCATCGAAATGTTGCTATTGGCATAGTTCGCCGGTGTCAGTTGGCCGGTATAGCTGGTTAATGTTGGTGTCTGCAGAAAGGCGGCGGTACAGGTGTCGAGACCTTCAGTTTGGAAGCTACCCCCCGCGATGTTTTGCCATGTTTCAAGACTTAACGGCAGGGTTAGCACCTGTAATTCTGAGCCATGGGCATTCCCCAAGCGCAGGCGCCCGAGGCGTACTTGACTGCCGGGAGTGTTGCTAAAGTCATAGCTGTAGGCAGTACATGTTGTGCCATCGCCAAAACAAGCGCCATCGGCGTCGGTCAATGTTGCAGCACTGAACCGCTGACGAATAGCGGCCGTAAACGGAAAGTCATCAGCCAGCGGAAGGGCAGCCGGGGTGTATTGAAGGGTGTCGCCGCTCCAGCGGAAACTCTCGGCACCGTCACCGTTGTTTGCACCGCTTTGCGCTACGGTGGCCGTGGCGCTGTTGGTCAGGCGACCGATGACATCCACGCTGGTTTTGCCAGTGATCGAGGTGTACGCATCTCGAACGGGTATAGACAGTCTCCAAAACGCATCGCGGTCGTAGTTGTGCGTGATGCCTTTGTTGCGGTTAAACGCGGTGACGATGAGGTTGGGTTCGTGCCCAACGGCAAACGCCATTGGTTGGCCCTGATAGCTAAAGGATGTCCCGCAGCTCTGGGTCAGGCTGGCACTGCCCTGCACGCCCAGGAAAGCCGGAGTGAAGCGTCCGACCAGGCCACTTCTGCCGCCGCTGACAGTTTCACCAAAATAGGCGTTGGCCGCTGGTGTCGCCGTCAGTTGGAATACCCCTACTTCGGAAATCGATGTCGTGGCGGTTGTCTGGTTGCCCAGTACTTGGTTGTACTGAGTAGGCGAGAGTATGCCGCTGTCGCCCGCCGCAGGCGCAACCAATACGCTGGCGAGGGGAATGTTGGGCAGCTGAAAGTTAGACGCGATTATCCGGCCGCTGCACAACGACGCAGCGGTCAGCGGATCACCATCGGCCAGCCAGCCGACTGCTTGTATGCGAATCGGAAAGTTATCCCCGGCTCGCACACCAGGGAATGCTTTGCAGTCAGAGCTGACACCCGCGACGGTACACACCGAGTCTGTCTGGATGCACAGGCCGTAAGGTTTGGAGACGAATAAGTCGCTGCCGTTCATGCTCAAGCCGGCATCGTTGTTGGCGGTGCTGCCTAGGTAGGTGGCGGTGAGCATCATCTGACCTGCGTCGTCATAGCGGACAGTAAGGGGCGCGCTGCCGGTGCTGTCAAACACCAGGCTCAGGCGGGTAGGCGCGCTGGTGACTGCGGTGTTGTTGACGATAACGGGTTGGCTGCCAGAAACGGGACTGACATAGGTCGAGCTGAAGTTCAGGTTGCGGGTGACGTTGGAAAACCCCGGTACACAGGCTTGAGAGGTATCGCTTTTTTTCACGGCGCGCAGGGAAATGCCGCTTTGTGGCCGACCGGTAATCAGAGTTGGCACCGTGAAAATAAAACCGCTGTCGGCATAGGCGATGGTGCAACCGCTTGTTGAGCAGACAGTTTGTCCGTTACTCCCTGGAACGGACGAACTCACTCCGACGCTTACGTTACCCGCGCTGCCAATGCTCAGATACGCTTGTGCGCTGCCACCGCTGAACGTGATGGTGTTGCCATTCATCACTGCGGGTGCCGCTGCAGTCCAGCCGCTAGCAGGACTTAGCGCGATACTGACTGGATCGGTAAACGGGCTGCAACCGGCAGTGGCGCAGGCAGTGATAGTAACGGGCTGTGGATTGCAGGTCAGTGCTGTGCCCGCGTAGCTGAACGCGAAATGATCGATAGCGGCCACCGGCGGAAGAGGGGCCGGAGCGCTGCAGTAAGTATGGGCCGGGCTGGTGTTGCATCCCCCGGTGATGGACAGTGCGCCAACAGCACGGGTGGTACCACCGATGCAGGTGTCAGTGGCAGTGAGGGCCGCGCCGGATAAGGCGTCTTTAATGATGGTACTCCCCGTCAAGGTCATCGCCGCTTTTGACTGGACGCTGACGCCTACGCTGGTGCGTGTGAGCGTCATGGCTGCTCCCCCTTGTACGTTACCGCCAACGCAGGTGTCTGTGGTGGTGATCACGGCAGCGGCAATCACATCGCCAGAGACGCTTCCGCGGACCAAGGTAGCAGCCGCTTGCGTGTTTATGTTGCCGGTTATGGGGGTGTCGGTCATGGTAACCACGCCGAACGCCTTGATGTCGCCACCCACACTGCCGCCTGTCAGGGTGATTGCCCCGGAATGGCTGGTCACACCGCCGTTTATCGGTGCGCCAGTCGAGGTGATTGCGCCCTCAGCAACGACGGACCCGGCGATGCTGCCCCGGACAATCGTGATAGCGCCGGTGCTGCTGGTCAGATTTCCTTTGATCGCGGTATCGGAGGATGTCGCTGCGCCGTAGCCCAGAACGTCAGCGCCTACGCTTGAATCACTAAGGGTCAATGCCCCTCCGGTACTGGTCACCGATCCGGTAATCGCGGAGCCCGTTTTGAGGGTTATGGCACCTGAAGCCTTCACATAGCCGCCAACGGTTACAGCTGCCAGTGTGCCGGCGCCTGAGGTGCTAATGACGTTCCCGTTCACTTTGGTAGTGGTGGCGGTAATTGCTCCACCAGCCTGGACACTGCCCCCGATGTTGCTGCCCGCAAGCGTCATCGTGCCGTTGGTAGTCTGGACCGAACCGGCGACGTTGGCACCGGACAGCGTAATCGTGCCAGCGGTGGAATTGATTGACCCACTGAACGTGCTTTTTGTACCTGCGACGTCAATTGCCCCGGCCGTCGAAACCAGGTCTATGGTGCTGCCGCTGGTACCAATCGTGTTGGTGTCCAGCGAAAAGCCTTGATTGGCCACGACGGTAATATTGCCGACGATCAACGTGCCCACGACCAATGAGTCGCCAGTTGCCAAAATGACCTTGCCGGTACAGGTAAAGGTATTGCCAGTGCTGCTCCAAAGGCCCGTGCAGGGTGCGTTTGTCCCGAGCAGGCTGAAAGAATAAGCCGTCGCGGCACTGGCCGTGTTTGTCAGCAACAGGCCCCCCAAAAGCGCTCCCCAAAGGAAGCTTTGCTTCACTACTTGCTTGCTCATGGAGTGCCTTTTTCTATAGTTGCCGTGAGTTGCCGGTAGGCGTAATCGGAGCGGCTACCGGTGCTGCCGTTTTGTGCGGTCGAGGTGAAGTGGAATATCTGCAGCGGCGAACCGTTGTTGTCCAAATAGTTGTTACTGGTACACGCGACACTAACGCTGAATTCGGCAAGATTACTTCCGGTAAGACTCGGACTGCCTTGAGTGCATAGGCCTGAACTGATTGATTGACTTATTCCCCACTCCAGCCCCGCATTGGCCGATTGGTAGGCACGAGCTTGCTGGATGGCAAGGCTGTTGGAACCGTGTTGCGCAGCAGACAGGCGCGCCATGGCCAACACCACCAAGGTGACCACAATCAACAAAAACATCGCGGCTACCAGGCCAAATCCCTGGGTGCGTTGGGGCCAGCGGCGGTCAGGGCGCATTGTCGACGTGAACCTGTTGCAATAGGTTGAAGCTTTCGTTGCCGATGGAGATCTGCAACGTCAGGGATAACAAACCGCCACGCTGAGTGCTACCCACTTGGTAGGTGAAATTGGTTTTCGAACAATCGACGTTTGTTGCCAGTGGCTCAGGGTTGGAACCTGGCGGCGGTCCGGACGGTATTGCAGAAAAAAGGGTGCTGTAGCTATAGCGAAGCAGTTGGTTATTTTCACAACGGTAGCCCACCACGGACTGCGCCGTGTACAAGCGAAATTGCGGTGACGCATAAGCAAAACGAAATCCACCCACTGGCAAATTACCTACGGCGACCCGGCTTTCCCCTATTGGTGCACCTGGAAGCAAACTGAATGTGGTGCCTGTCGGGGTTATGACGCCAGGATTTGCAGGCGCCCACACGTTACTTCCGGGCACCGGTGCACCGCCTGACTCCGCGCCGATGTTGTACATCACCATCCAGAGAGCGCCCGTGGGGTTGAATGCTCCATCCAACATCTGCACTTCGTCACAGCGAGTATCAATAGTTGAACTGCCGCAAGTGCCCGCCGGATCGGTGGAAAATCGCAAGCCGTCGGTGTCTGTGCGGTTCGGACGATAACGCGCCGCACTTTGAATCAGCATCAGCTCTACGGCTTTACCGTCTGCCGACGCTCGCAATGAATTGGGAACCGCGAGGCGTACATCGCGAGTCAATCGATTCATGGCGCCCGCCGCTTGTTCCACCAGAGTGCCGCGCCTGCTCTGATCCAACAAACCTTGCAGCGGGTGCGCAAATACCGTGCTGATCACCACGACGATGATGCCGGACAAGGCGATGACGAGCACTAGCTCCACCAGGGTGAAGCCGCGTGGGCGCGTTGGTCTGTTCATCAGTAGCGCGTCCGGTAGCTGCCCAGCACTAACTTTTGGTTGGCGAGATCGGTGACGGTGACTTCGACGTACAGCGCGTTGGCAGAATTCAGCCCCGCCCATGCTTGGGGGCTGACAGCGACGCTGATTCGATAGCCCCCGAGGCTGGAGATAGCGTTACCGTCCGCGTCGTGGGCACCGGTGTCATTTAACCCGGCGTAATCACAGACCCGCTGGTACTGGCTACGGCTACTGGGTGGCGTGGCGCAGACGTTACCGCTTGCATCGGCGAAATCCTTCAACAGGATTTCTTCAAGGTAGGCACTGGCAATGTCCAGGCTTTGCTGGCGTAACAGAGGATCGGCCGATTGGCTGGTGATGGCCGCCATGGCCGTGAACAGTGCGACGGCAGCGATACCGATAATCGCGATGGTGAGCACTAGCTCAACCAACGTCACGCCCCGTTGGCGCTTCATTGCACCAGACCTGTGTCAGCCGTCACGCTGAACGAATGGCCACCATTCAGGGTGCCGATGGTTGCACTCGCAGCGCTGGACGGACGGCCCAGGGAGTCGAATACAACGGGAAAATTGGCCGTTGTCAGCGTCACATCAGTGGGCGCTGCAGCGGCAAAGGTTGCATCGCCATCCGGGCTCTGAACTTCGAGGCTATAAGCGCCGCTCGTACAGTTCACCGCTTGGCGCAGGTGGTAGCCGTTGGTATTAAGGCTGACCTGAGTCAGGCAACCGCTGGACAGGGCAATCTTCTGCCCATAGCGCACGGCAGCCTGGCTCTCTTCGAAGAACAGGCGTTCGTTGAACACCTGCCTATCAAAGAAACGTGGTCCCACAACAGCCGAAATGATTCCGATGATAACAATCACCAAAACCAGTTCGACGAGCGTGAAACCGCGCATGTCAGGCATTAGCAGCCGCTAGTCGTAACGGCTGAGAACGCTGGGGCGGCTGTTGTGGTCGCTGCTGTATAGGTAAAGGTACAAGAGGCCGGGGTTGTCGCGTTTTTAGCGCTGATTGCCACCGTTGTAGCCGCTGCTGCGGGTTGGGTAAAGGAGTAATCACTCGAAGCAATATTTGCCGCCAATAGAATGCCTGGTGCATCCGGGTAGCCATTGAGCATCGTAATAGTCTGGCCTTCAAGCGTTACAGTCCCGCCCTCGGCCAGAAATGCAGAGTGCGCTATCGCAGAAGCAGAGCGCATGGAACCTGCTGCGCCATTGAGGGTGGCTGCTCTTGCATCGCCAGTCAGGTTAGCGAAACGCGGAAGTGCGAATGCGGCGAGAACGCCGATGATAACGATCACCATGACCAGTTCGATCAGAGTGAAACCACTTTGTTGTCTTTTCATGTTTTTACTACCTTTTGCGGAAATGAGGTTCAGTTGGTGCTGATTGATGCTTTGCCGGTATCGGCGTGTTATGCGTTGTCTGGTTGGTAAATGACTGTATAGACGGTGCTGATAGCCCCGACTCACCCATGTCCCTTTGCGGCCGCTGACAAATCCCACATGGGAAGAAAAACCCCCAATGCGAGAATCAGCACCATTAAGCCCATGGCCACGATCAGAATCGGTTCGATGGCATCGGCGAGTTGCTTGAGGTCGTAATCCACCTCTTGTTCGTAAAAATCTGCGACCTCGACAAACAGATCGTCCAGGGCACCGGCTTCTTCACCGACGCCCATCATTTGCAGCACAAGGGGGGTAAACAGGCCGCTGGTGGTGGCGGTAGTGGTCAATGACTCACCCCGTTCCACGCCTTCGCGCATATCGAGAATGGCCTGACCGATGTAGCGGTTGCTGACCGTCACGCTGTTAATTGATAGGGTTTGCAGCAGTGGCACCCCTGCGCGATACATCATCGCGAACGTGCGGGTGAAACGGCCGAGTGCAATGCGCTCAAAGAGACCGCCGACAATCGGCAGGCTCAGCTTGATCCGATCCCAAAGCAGTGCGCCGGCGTCGGTTTGTGTCCATTTGGAAAAGCTGTAAACGCCGCCGACCACCATCAAACCCATCGCCCACCAGTAATCCTGGAAGAACTGGGACATGCCGATCAGAAACCGGGTGGGTAACGGCAATTGCGCGTGAAACTGCGCAAATATTCGGGAAAAGGCTGGTATCACCACCATGTTGATTACGGTCAGCCCTATGCCCATGGCAATAAGCACAAACATGGGATAGCGCGTGGCTTGCTTGATGCGCTTGCGGGTTTCCCGCTCCAGCTCCAGATAAATCGCCAGTTGGCGAAAGGCCTGGTCCAGTTGGCCGGTGTTCTCGCCGACGCTGATCATGCTCACAATTAGCGTATTGAACACTTTTGGGTGCGAGTTGAACGCCACGGCCAAGCTCATGCCGGCATCTAGGTCGCTGCGTACTTCAGTCAATATTGCGCAAAAATGTTTGTTGTAGTTTGATTCGGCCAACCCGCCAATAGCGCGAATGATCGGGACACCGGCTTTGCTCAAACTGTGCATTTGCCGACAGAAGATAATCAGCTCCAGCAGTTCAACCTTCTTACTGCTAAACCGCTCAGTCAGTTGCTCCAACAGGTCACCGACCGGTTCTACATGCTCAACAATGGTCAGCGGAACAATGCTCTGGGACAACAATTCGCTAGCAAGCGCGTCTGCCGAGTTGCTATCGCGACTGCCGGTCACTTGCGTGCCTCGGGCGTCCCGGCCAGTAAATCGGAAAATGGTCATTGGCCCAGGCCCTCGGCTTGAATGTGGCGCGCCCGGGTGCTACGTCTTAAGCCGCACATTAGACCAACACCTCGTCGGTCCGGGAAATACTGACCTTCAGTACTTCTTCGACGCTGGTTAGCCCCTTCATCGCAAAATCCAGCGCACAGGTAGCCAGCGGTCGATAAAGGGGGCTGGCAAGCGCTGCGTCAGCAAAACCTTGTGGGTCATTGCGGCGCAGAGCGCCAACCATTTCGTCGTTCATTTCCAGCAATTCGTACACGCCCAACCGCCCAAGGTAGCCGGTGCTATGGCAGTTATGGCAACCGACGCCCTGGTAGAAAAGCTGACCGCGCAACGACCCGCCGTAGAGGTTTTCCATCCAGGTAAGCTGATGCGGTTCGGGGACGTGGACCGCGCGGCAACTTTCGCAGACCCGACGAATCAGTCGTTGGGCCAAAACGGCGCTCAAAGCGGTGGCCACCAAGAACGGTTCGACACCCATGTCGATCAAGCGCATGGCGGTCGTCGGGGCGTCGTTGGTGTGCAGGGTCGACAACACCAAGTGACCGGTCATGGCCGCACGCAGCCCGATTTCAGCCGTCTCGTGGTCGCGTATTTCCCCGATCAGCAGTATGTCCGGGTCCTGTCGAAGGGCGGCGCGCAATACACGGGAAAAGGTCAGGTCGATCTTGGTGTTGACCTGTACCTGGTTCACCCGTGCCAGCCGGTATTCAACCGGGTCTTCGACAGTGATGATTTTCTTTTGCGGGCTGTTCAGTTCGCTGAGCCCTGCATACAGCGTGGTGGTCTTGCCCGAACCGGTGGGGCCAGTGACCAGCACCAGGCCGAAAGGGCGTTGCAGCAGTTGACGAAAACGCGCAAGCATCGCGGTTGGCATGCCGCCTTTGTCCAGGTCGGTGATGCCATTTGTCTGATCCAGCAAACGCATGACCACTGATTCGCCGTGTTGCACAGGCATTGTCGACATGCGAATGTCAATGGTGCGCTCCTTGACTCGGATATTGAAGCGGCCATCCTGAGGTATGCGTTTTTCGGAGATGTCTAGGCCTGACATGATTTTCAGGCGCATCACCAACGCAGAAGCCACCCGCGGCTCCTTCAAAATATGTTCGTTGAGCACACCGTCGATGCGTTGACGAATACGCAAAATGCCGTCGCCTGGCTCGATATGAATGTCTGACGCGTTCATCTGCACGGCGTCTTCAAACAGCGTCCGCAGCAGACGAACCACCGGGGCGTCGCTGTTATTGGTGGCCCCCAGCGCAGACAGGTCGAAGTCACTGTCTTTAAGATCGCCTTCCAATTCCCCAGCAATGGTGTCCAATTCGCTGGTGCGCCGGTACAGCGCATCCAGGGCCTTAAGCATTTCGGCTTCGCGTACGA
This sequence comes from Pseudomonas sp. 10S5, assembly GCF_035019745.1. Classification (NCBI taxonomy): domain Bacteria; kingdom Pseudomonadati; phylum Pseudomonadota; class Gammaproteobacteria; order Pseudomonadales; family Pseudomonadaceae; genus Pseudomonas; species Pseudomonas sp. 10S5. The sequence continues at coordinate 238,074 of NZ_JASJVL010000006.1, read as the reverse complement.
CGGCGGGTTGAACCGGAGTACGCAATACACGCTCCATTTCATCGAGCGCAAACAGGTCGAGCGGATCGCTCATGCCGACTACTAGGCCGTCCGCCGCTTTGGACAAAACAATGACGCGGAAGCGCCTTGCCAAGGTTTCCGGCAGCATCTGGACCAGAGCTTTATCGAACTTAAAGTTCTTCAGTTCGATAAACGAAATCTTTAACTGCTCGGACAATGCCGTCAGCAGGCGTTGCTCATCGACGAAACCCAGGTCAATGACCGTGCGCCCAAGTTTGAAGCCCGTGCGCTTTTGCTCCTGCAAGGCACGTTGCAACTGGATGTCGTTGAGCAGGCCGGCGTCGATTAGCAGGTCGCCAAGACGGACCTTGCCCCGACGTATCTCTTCCTTATCCATACAGTCTTACCCACATCAGAGCTAACCACATTGTCACTTACCTCCCAACGCGACGGCGCGCTCGCCAGCGAAACGCCGGGCACCGTCGTCCAGACCTTGTCCGCGCTCGGCGTAGCGGTAGTGTCGCGCCGCTTCGGCAGGTTGCGACAGGCGTTCCAAGGCAATTCCCAGTCCTAGCTGCCATGCGGCTTGAGTAGGTCGCAATTGGGTCAACTGCTCATACAATCCAGCGCTTTTTTGCCACTGCGCAGTTTGTTGATAGCTGGCCGCAAGCAGGGCGTAATAAGTAGGGTCTTGTGCCAGCGTGGGAGGGTTTTGCTCCAACGTGGTCACAGCGTTCCGGGCGTCGCCGGATTGCAGTTGCGAGCGCGCCAACAACAGGCGTAATTCGCTGTCGTTAGGCCATTGCTTGAGTTGTAGCGGCAGCCATGTCAGCAGCAGCGCTTGCTGGCCGTCAGCCAAGTACGCACGAGCCAGACCGTGGATTACATCCAGGTTTTTACCACGAGACAATTGCAGCGCTTTTAGCTCACTGATAGCCCGGGGATAGTCGCCACTTTGGAGGACTTGCAGGGCCACGGTGAGCGCGTCTGGTTGATAGGGCGTTATTTTCATCTGCGGTGGGCCACTGACCAACAACGGTTTTGCTGCTTGAACCACGGTTGCAGTACGAGGCTGTCTTTCCGCGGGCAGAACAGGAGCGTTAGCCCAAGCGGGCAAAGGCGCCTCATCGGTTGCGGTATCAACAGTGGCCGGTTCGTTCGCGGCTGTGTTGTCTGAGCCCATGGGCGTGTCAGCAGCATCTGCGATGGTTGCCTTGGTCGGCATGGGTACCTCGATTCTCAACAGCCAATTGTTGCCGGCTGGCTCCAACCGATCACGCACTTGTAGGTTGTCACCCAGACCGGTCAACACCACTTGCACGTTTTGCCCTTGGGTTTGAACTTTCCACGACAAACTGCGGCCGTCGCGTTGCAATCGGCCTTCGCGCATCGCGACGCCAAGTGATGTATTCAGTTGGGCGCCAGGCAGGTCGAGCATCACCAAGCCGTTTTCATCGCGGCGCTGATAAGCCGCTGAACGGTCAATCAACAATTTAAGGACTAGACCGTTGCTGTCGTTTTGAGGCAGTACTTCCAAAATCTGCGCGGAAGTTGGTGCTTGAACGGCGGCCAGCGGTACGGCTGCTACAGCAATAGCGGGCGCGCTCTGCGCTGGAGAATGGGACTTGACCAACCGGTCTACCAGTAACCCCAGAGGCAGGCCGACAATAATCACCAGGCCCAAGCCGATAAGGTTTCTCTGAAAGCGTCGAACACGTTCGCGGCGCTCAGCCCCGGCTTCATCCACGGCCAACAGACCGTCCCGCTGCAGCTGCCGGGATGCTCCGGCACGGCGTTCTTCGAGGTCGCGGAGCATGTCATTAACCAAGCTCATATAAGCACCTCGTTAAGTTGCATCAGGCACAACCCGGCGGCGATAAACAGCAAAAGCGTGAGTATGACCACATGCCATTTGGACCAGAATGTATCTTGCTGGACAACCGATCGAGCGCCTTCAGTGTCACGCCACGCGTGTTTAACATGCTTGGCCGTGACCTGTCGGCGGCCTTCTCCATAGGCCACCATCAACGCTTTGTGCGCGAGGATATTGATCAAGCGAGGAATGCCGCCGCTGTCTTTTACCAGGCGGCGAATAGCACCTTGATCAAATAACGAATTGCCCCGGTAACCTGCAACGGTCATGCGCTCGTTCAAGTATTGGGTGGTGTCATGCCTGTCCAGCTTACGCAGGCGATAGGAAAATGTAATGCGCTGGCGCAACTGACGCAGGTCGTTGCGCGCTAAGGTGGTATCCAGTTCGGGCTGGCCGAACAGCACCACTTGAAGCAACTTGGTCCGCTCGGTCTCCAAGTTCGTCAGCAGCCGCAAAGCCTCTAGTGTTACGACGGGCAACCCTTGGGCCTCGTCGATTAACAGTACGGTGCTTTTACCGTTTGTTGCCAGTTCGATCAGGCGCCGATGCAAAGCGTCGAGCACACCTTGGGAGTCAAACTCTTCAACATCTTCAATGTATAACTCACGGGCCAAGGCCTGGCGTAAACCGGTGGGGCTCATGCCTGGATTGGGTAGATACGCCAACTGGTAGCGCTCACTGTCCAGCTGCTTGAGTAGGGCGCGGCAGACCAAGGTTTTGCCTGTCCCTACCTCACCGGTAATTTTGATAAACCCTTCGCCTTCACCAAGCGCCACCTGCAACAAATTCAGGCATGCCTGGTACGGCGCCAGCTTGACTAGAAACTCTGTATTTGGGGTCAGTGCGAACGGTTTCTCGCGCAGGCCAAAGTAGGCTTCATACATGGGGTTACTTTAGATCCTTGAACGTCTCTGCGGTTTTACGCAAGTCGCCCAGCCACACATCGTCGTTAACAACCTGGGGTCTCATGAGAATCACCAGTTCGCTTTTTTGCAGCGAGTTGCGTTGTTGCTTGAACAGATTGCCAATGATTGGCAGCTTGCTAGCCCACGGCACGGCAGTGTTGCTGTCATCGCTTGCGTTTTGCAGCAAGCCACCGATCACCACGACCTGGCCGCTGTGTGCACGCACGATGGAATCAGACTGGCGGGTTGTAGACAGCGCCAGCGGCAGTTGCAAGACGTTATTCACACCCAGCGTAATGGTTTTATTTTGGTCGGTAACCCGGCTGACGGTTGGTCGCACATGCAAGGTCACGGTGTCGTTCTGATCGATTTGTGGTGTCACGTCGAGTGAAATACCGGAAAAGAACGGGGTTAACGTAACGTTCTGCGTGGGTTGGGTAACCCCGGCAACCGTAGTGGTGCCGGAGGTGGACGAAACGTCAGTGACGAAAAATTCATCGGTTCCGACTTTGATCACTGCCTTCTGGTTGTTCAGTGTGGAAATCCGCGGACTAGAAAGCACGCGAACCTCGCCCTGAGTTTCCAGTAGCTGAATCAAACCGGAGAAGTCACCCACATTAATAGTGCTGCTGAACACTCCCCCCACCGCCGTTGGTCCCGTCAGCGGTGCGCCCGCAAGGCTAGCACCCAGATCGCCGCCCAACTTGGCCCAACTGATGCCTGCCTGGAAGTTTTTGGAAAGCTGGACTTCTAGAATCTTGGTTTCCAGAACTACTTGGCGTTGCAAATTACGTTGGGCCTTATCGAGAAACCGTGCGACGTTTTCTTGATCTGCACTTTTGGCGCGCACGACCAGCAAACTCGCTTGTGGGTTGACGATCACGCTGTTGCCCGGCTCGTCACCGACGATCATCTCGACCACCTTGCCAACTTCCTTCCAAAAGTCGGCATCACTGATAGTTGTTACTTGGCTGGCATTAAGGGTGGACTGCGAGTTGCCGTTGTTTTGCCCGTTGCCGTTGCCGTTGTCGCCCCCGTTACCGCCATTGTTGTTGCCGTTATTGTTGTTATTGCCATGGTTGCCATTATTGCTGATCATTTGACCCGCACTGACGCGGGTGTCGGTTTTACCGACGCGCTGCAAGTTTAGGTAGTTGAGGTCGTAGCTTCGGGTGATGACGCTGTTAGGCAGGATCTGATAGCCATAGCTGGTACGGCGGTAATCGTAGCCATAGGTGTCCCGTACTGCACTGAGTACTTCCTCGAGCGTTACGCGATGAAGGCTAAAGGTGATATTGCCTGTTACATCAGGATGCACCACAAGGTTCTGTCCCGCGCCTTGCATTAAGCTCAGAAAAAAATCGCGGGCAGGCATGTCTTTGGCGGATACGTCAAAACGAGCATCACTTTTTGGAAGGGTCTGCACGTTATAGGGCGGCAGCAACGCTGCTTGAACCGAAGGGGGAGGCACTACTCGCGTTTGGGCTTGTTGGATACTTTCATTGAGTAGCTTGTTGCTCTGATCATAGAGCACCTGGTCGCCGCCTTTGAACGTCTGGCATGCGGAAAGCAAAGACACTAAAAAGAGTAGGCCTGGGCCCGACAGAAACTTCATCATGGGCATCATCGGCTCGGTTGTATAACGGGGTTGACCAGTCGCAGATATTCGCGCTTACCGTCACGCTCGATCAGAACTGCTTGAGGATAAATAGCCAGTATCCGTGCGTCGGCGTGTTTGTCGCCGACGTGAACGGTCTGGCCATCAATAACTGCCCGGCTACCATGGGCACCTAGGATAATTTCTTGCAGCACCGGAATGTGGACCTGTTCGCCTGGAAGACTCGGCATAAAGCGCGCCGGCGGCAGAGTCGGGTCAATAGGAACTTCAGTGCTGGCTTGGGCCGCCGCGCTGCATAGCAGTGCACCGACAAAAAAAAGTTTAAACACCGATCCACCCCGCGTACCGACTTAAGGTGTAAAGCTCCAGGCTGATTTGAGCGTGGGCAGCACCGCTATCGCCGACGCGATATTCCAGGCTGTCCCAGTTCAGTTTCCATTGGGTGCCCTGGATCGATTGCAGGTAATGCAAGAGGTCGAAATAACCACCCTCCAACTTCAGCTGTACACCATGTCGATACAAGACAACGACGCTAGGGGTTGTTTTAGCGTTAGCTTTAGCAGCCGGGTCGATTGAAGGCAGTTCGACCGCCGCGCTAGAGCTTTCCATGCTCAATAATTGTAGGCCCGGCTGAGCTTTGAGCAAGTCGCGAAGCACTGAACGCATTTTGTCCGGGGAGATCAATTCACTGGTGTTGTGGTCGATCTGCGCCAACAAGTTTGCGCTGTTGGTGGACGCCAACAACAGGGCGCGGTTGTAAGGAATGTTGGGATCAGCCTCAAGTGCAGCGCGCAACTTGCCTAGAGCAGAAACGGCCTCATAAGCACGGGCTTCCGAAGATTGGTAATCAGTTGCCTGTTTGGCCGCGGCTGTAGCTAGAGAGTTACCCAGCACCATGACATACAGCACGGCGCATATCGCCAGCCCTGCGCCATAAGCAAGCCATTGCTCTCGCGGGGAAAGAATATGCCAGCGCGCCAACCATTTCTCAGTGTTCATGGGCGCTCCTTGGGATCGGTAACCCGTGAGGACAGGTCGAAATGGAACAATTTATCGACACCGCGTTGCACGTCGAAACGCGCAAACTCTCGCCCTTTAAAGGCTGCATTCTCGCCCAGTAGTCCCAGGTACTCTGGCAACGTCTGTTGGTTTTGGCTAAAACCCTGCAACCGCATTTGCGTACCACCGTCGCGCAACGAAATTACGTTAAGCCACAGACCGGTCGGTGGATGCTGTGCCGCCAGCGCCGAAAGTGGTGCAACGAAACCTACGCGTTGTTGGCTCGCCACGACCTTCAAGTAGTTGATCAGGCGTTCCAATGCGCGGTTTTGCTCATCCAGATCGGCGAGCCGTAAAGGCAGTTGAGGGTCCAGAACCGGTTGGACGAAAGAAGCCTTGGCCTCTTCGAGCTGGCGTACCTGCTCCCGCTCTTGAGTTTGGGCGTTGGCCAACCGTGTTGCGCCCACATGCAAATTCCAACCTGCCCAAGCGACGTGGCCTACGCAAAGCACCCCGACCATTGCCAGTCCACCGAGAAACTCAAGCTTCTGAGGCCGGCGAGCGGATTTTTTCTCCGCTTTATAAAGATTCAGGTTCTGCATCATAGGGCCACTCGGCGCAATGCAGCACCGACCGCGGTCATGCAAGAAGCTTGGGTCTCTTCATCCAGATCGGCAGCCGCCTGACCCGGAAATAACTCCCGCAAGTCTAATGCCGCTACATTAACCGTCAGTCGTTCGTCCAGAGCTAGTAGGGCTTCTGCGCCATCGCGCTTCATTGGCAATAGCATCAGGCGATTGATCTGCCCTTTGCCAAGTTGGCTTTCGAAATAATCGAGTGTGCGCTGGATTTCCAGCATGGCTGCAGAGATGTTCGAACCCGCCAAATCCAGGCCGTGCTCGATAACACGTGCCATATACAGCTCGGGCCCGTGCTGCACGCAAATCAGGCCACCGCTGGAACGTAATCGCAGCACTGCAATATTCAGGTCATCGGCGCCCGCTAACAATCCAATATTGCGAAAGGCCATTTCAGTTACATCAACGCTGACAAGGTTCAAGTTCGCTTGTTTGATCAGGTCGCACCACTCCTGCAGCCGGGCCTTGTTCAGCACGGCGCAGTACGCCATGTGCGAGCGGCCACGGTAGGCGTCAGTAGGCAAGGCAAAGGCGTCCACGACGACGTCTTCAAGAGGCTCTTTGATGAGGTCCTTGATGCGCCAACGCATGGCATTACCCAAATCTTCGGCAGGAACGTCGGGGCTTTCTAGTAGCAGCATCTGATATGCCGCAGGATGCAACACCAGATTTACGGGTAAACCAGCCAGACCTAGTTCATTGACAAGATTTTTTAATACAGCAGCGTGCCGTTCCGGAGAAGACTCGCGGAACTGACAATCGAGCAAAAGTGGAGGTTCGTTTGGACGTTGTAAAACATTAGCTAAAGCAATGCCGGCGGGGCTGAATTCAACGCCCAGGTGTCCGCTTGCAGTGGTTTTAATACGAGTAAACCACATGACTTCTCATCTCTTTACCTGGCGAGGTGCGCCAGTACCACATCGATACGCAGAAGGGCGATGTCAAAACAATAGCACGTATCGTAGGACAACTTGTTTTCTTCGATATACGGTCAGAATTCTGACGCTCTCAATGATGGCCAAAAGACATATGTTGTCATTTGGCTGGAACAGCGAACGGTAGAAAAATAACCCTGAGAGCGCTCATGATCTGAAGTGTCATAAGCTAACTCTTTGTATTATCTGTGATATCTGTTTATTTAAAATTTATTGAAAAATTAATCAAAATCGAAAAATAGTGACTCATTGATTTTTTATCACTTCATTCGACTATGGTCTACTTATGCAATTATTTAAAATACAGGTGTGTATTTTTAGCCGATTTCTACGAAGTTTCAGAGTAATGAGGCAGGGAAGTGAATCAATGACCCGAACATAGATGCCGGATATAGAAGATGCAGGTGCTGAAAACCTGACGAATCTAACAGGTATTTGAAAGCCCCACTAAAGGATGTCAGATAGCCGGTCGAGAATTTTATCGCCAGTTTCTTTCGGGTGCCAGCTGCTAGAAGGAGCAGTGCTCTGAGAATTGTCTGCTCTGTTATGGCCGCGCGCGGGGGGGGTTCTAGTTTAAGGAGATATGCGGCCGTTTGACTTGGAAATGACGTCTGGCCGTTTCGTAAAACTGTCTTAACTATTAGGAGGGCAGTTCAACATCAAACGCTAAAAGCTCAGTTTTTGTCGAAAGCGCGTAAAAAATATTTCACGGATTTACCCTCATTTTCGGTATCGAAACGTCTGCCTCAATAGCGCAGACGTTTCTGGTTTAACCGCGCAGTGAACGCAGTCCTTGGGCATGTTGCAGGATTTGGCAAACATACCTGCGAGTACACTCTTGGTTCTTGTGAAAGACAGAGGATATGAACCTAAGCCTCCCAGCCCGCCCCGCTGACCGCCACTTGCGCCAGTGGGTGCAAGTCAGTTCCCTGATGCTCCGTCTGCCAAGCTAGCAACTCCATGCGCATGCCCGGTGTCCAGAACATTTTCAGATGATTACGCACGCTGAGTACGGCCTGTTCCTGGTCAGGTTCGCCGGCGAAGTGCTGAGCGATTTGATTAACCATTTTGATCAGGTTGGCAGTACTCATCGGCTTACTCCGGGCGTTGTGGCGCTGGTGCGTGCCTGGCGGCGTTCATCGAGCAGGCTTTGTTGTTTGTCACTGAACTCCTGATAGCGCTTTTGCCACTCGGAAGGATGGTAGACGCGGCTGACTTCCACTGCAGTGACCTTGTACTCTGGGCAGTTGGTGGCCCAGTCGGAGTTGTCGGTGGTGATGACGTTGGCCCCCGATTCAGGGAAGTGGAACGTCGTGTACACCACGCCCGGGGCGACCCGTTCGGTGACCCGTGCACGCAGTACGGTTTGCCCGGCGCGGCTGCCGATGCCGACCCAGTCCCCTTCGTTGATACCACGGCTCTCAGCGTCGGATGGGTGGATTTCCAGCCGGTCTTCGGCGTGCCAGGCGACGTTGTCGGTTCGCCTGGTCTGGGCGCCGACGTTGTACTGGCTAAGGATGCGCCCGGTGGTCAGCAGAAGGGGATAGCGATTGTTGACCTTTTCCTCGGTGGGCACGTAGCCGGTAAGCATGAACCGTCCTTTGCCGCGCACGAACTCGTCGATGTGCATGGTAGGAGTGCCATCGGGTGCCGCCGCGTTGCACGGCCATTGCAGGCTGCCGTGGCGTTCCAGTTGGGCGTAGCTGACGTTAGTGAAGCTCGGCGTCAGGCTGGCGATTTCATCCATGATCTCTGAAGGATGCTGATAGCTCATGGGATAACCGAGCGCATTGGCCAGGGCCACCGTGCCTTCCCAGTCGGCCTTGCCACCCAGAGGCTCCATCACCTTGCGTACTCGGGAGATGCGCCGCTCGGCGTTGGTGAAGGTGCCGTCTTTTTCCAGGAACGAACTGCCCGGCAGAAACACGTGGGCGAACTTGGCGGTTTCGTTGAGGAAAATGTCCTGCACCACCACGCATTCCATGGCAGACAAAGCCGCCGTCACGTGCTGGGTATTGGGGTCGCTCTGTGCGATATCTTCGCCCTGGCAATACAAGCCCTTAAAGCTGCCACCCAAGGCCGCCTCGAACATGTTGGGAATACGCAGACCGGGATCGGGTTGCAGGGTGACGTTCCAGGCCTGTTCGAACTGCGCGCGTACTACCTCGTTGGAAATGTGCCGGTAGCCGGGCAGCTCGTGGGGGAAGGAACCCATGTCGCAGGCGCCCTGAACATTGTTCTGCCCACGTAGCGGGTTCACGCCCACGCCTTCACGGCCGATGTTGCCGGTGACCATCGCCAGATTGGCAATGCCCATGACTGCGGTGCTGCCTTGGCTGTGCTCGGTAATCCCCAAGCCGTAGTAGATCGCCGCGTTACCAGCGCTGGCATACAGACGGGCAGCGGCACGGATGTCGGCAGCCGCTACGCCGCAGACGGCGCCGAGGATTTCCGGCGAGTTTTCCGCACGGCTGACAAATTCGCTCCAACGGGCGAAATCGCTGCCCTCGCAACGGGTTTCGATAAAGTCTTGGTTGAGCAGGCCTTCGGTGACGATGACGTGGGCCAGTGCGTTGAGCATGGCCACGTTGGTGCCAGGGCGCAGCGCCAAGTGCAATTCGGCGCGGGCATGTACCGAGTCCACTAGATCAATGCGTCGTGGGTCAATAACAATCAACCGCGCGCCTTCACGTAGGCGGCGTTTGAGCTGTGAGGCAAATACCGGGTGGGCGTCGCTGGGGTTAGCACCCATCACCAGGATCACGTCGGCCTGCATCACCGAGTCGAAACTCTGGGTGCCGGCGGACTCGCCAAGGGTTTGTTTCAGGCCATAGCCGGTGGGCGAGTGGCAGACCCGCGCACAGGTGTCGACATTGTTGTTACCGAAGGCAGCGCGCACCAGTTTTTGCACCAAGTAGGTTTCTTCGTTGGTGCAGCGGCTTGAGGTGATGCCACCGATGGAGTCGCGACCATATGTTTGCTGCAGTCGGCGAAATTCGCTGGCGGCGTAGGTCACCGCTTCATCCCAGCTAACCTCTTGCCAAGGGTCGTTGATGTGCTTGCGAATCATCGGCTTGGTAATGCGATCCGGGTGGGTGGCGTAGCCCCAGGCAAAGCGCCCTTTGACACAAGAGTGGCCGTGGTTTGCGTGGCCGTTCTTGTCTGGAACCATGCGTACCAATTTGTCGCCTTTCATCTCGGCGCGGAACGAGCAGCCTACGCCGCAATAGGCACAGGTGGTGATCACGCTGCGTTCGGGCTGACCCAATTCGACGACGCTTTTTTCTATCAGGGTCGCGGTGGGGCAGGCTTGCACGCAAGCGCCGCAGGATACGCATTCCGAGTCGAGGAAGTTCTCGCCGCCAGCAGCCGCGATCCGCGATTCAAAACCGCGCCCAGTAATAGTCAGGGCAAAAGTGCCTTGGGTTTCTTCGCAAGCGCGCACGCAGCGGTTGCAGACAATGCACTTGCTGGGGTCATAGTCGAAGTACGGGTTAGAAGTGTCCTTCTGGTCCTCTAGATGGTTGTCGCCTTCATAGCCGTAGCGCACTTCCCTTAGGCCAACCTGCCCGGCTACGGTTTGCAACTCACAGTTGCCGTTGGCCGAGCAGGTCAGGCAGTCCAGAGGGTGATCGGAGATGTACAACTCCATGACGTTGCGACGTAGGGTCGCAAGCTTCGGCGTCTGAGTATGAACGCTCATGCCTTCGCTGACCGGCGTGGTGCAGGACGCCGGGTAGCCGCGCATGCCGTCGATCTCTACCAGACACATACGGCACGAGCCGAACGCTTCCAGGCTGTCGGTGGCACATAGTTTGGGAATGGTGGTGCCCATCAGTGCAGCAGCGCGCATCACCGAAGTCCCCTCCGGCACGCTGATACTGCGGCCGTCGATGTTCAGGGTGATCTGGACCTGGCTTTGGCGGGCAGGGGTGCCTAGGTCGATATCTGTTTTCGGGTCGAAGAGGGTAATCATTGGTCGGCCTCCGAGGGCTGCAGACCGAAGTCGGCGGGGAAGTACTTGAGGGCGCTGACCACCGGATAGGAAGTCATGCCGCCTAACGCGCACAGCGAACCGTATTGCATGGTGTCGCAGAGGTCCTTGAGGATGATCGCCTGCTGATCTCGACCACTCTGGTCCGGCGCGGCCAGCAGGCGGTCGATCACCTCCATCCCCCGGGTCGAACCGATGCGGCAAGGGGTGCATTTGCCGCAGGATTCCTCGGCACAAAACTGCATGGCGAAGCGCGCCATGTGAGCCATGTCCAGGGTGTCATCAGCCACAACCACACCGCCGTGACCGAGCATCGCGCCCATGGCGGTAAACGCTTCGTAATCCAGCGCAGTGTCGAATTGCGCGGGGGGCACCCAAGCGCCGAGAGGGCCGCCAACTTGCGCGGCCTTCAGTGGTCGGCCACTGGCGGTACCGCCGCCGTAGCCTTCCACCAGTTCGCGCAAGGTCAGGCCAAAGGCCCGCTCCACCAAGCCGCCGCGACGAATATTGCCCGCCAGTTGGAAAGGCATGGTGCCCAACGAACGGCCCATTCCGTAATCGCGATAGAACTGCGCGCCCTTGGCCAGAATGAGCGGCACCGACGCCAGGGTCACCACGTTATGCACCAGAGTGGGCAGGCCGAACAGACCTTTCAGGGCAGGGATGGGCGGCTTGGCGCGGACGATCCCGCGCTTGCCTTCGAGTGAATCCAGCAGCGCGGTTTCCTCACCGCAAATGTAAGCGCCCGCACCGACCCGCACTTCCATATCGAAGGCCTGGCCGCTGCCGCCGACGTTGGCCCCGAGGTAACCGGCTGAGCGGGCGATATCCAGCGCCTGGCGCATTGTTGCCACGGCCTGTGGATATTCCGAGCGAACATAAATGTAGCCGTAGTTGGCACCGACGCTGATACCGGCGATCGCCATGCCTTCTATTAGCAGGAAGGGATCGCCTTCCATCAACATGCGATCGGCGAACGTGCCCGAGTCGCCTTCGTCGGCGTTGCACACAATGTACTTCTGCGCTGACTGGGTGCCGCGCACCGTGCGCCATTTGATCCCCGCCGGAAAAGCTGCGCCGCCCCGGCCACGCAGACCTGAATCGAACACGGCGGTCGAGGTCTGCTCGCCACCCAACGCGATGGCCTGGATCAAACCCTCAAAGCCGCCATGCGCCCGGTAGTCCTCCAAGGACAGCGGCCGAGTAATGCCGGCACGAGCGAACAGCAGGCGCTGTTGAGACTTGAGATAAGGCAGCTCTTCCACCAAACCCAAGGCCAGTGGATGGGCGGACGGCTCGCCTTGCAGCGCATCGAGCACCGACGGCACATCGGCAGCGGTCAGCGGGCCGAAGCCGATACGGCCGTGTGGGCTGTCTACCTCGAGCAGCGGTTCGAGCCAATATAGGCCGCGAGAACTGGTGCGTTGCAGGTCCAGCGGCAAGTTGCGTTTCAGCGCCTGAGCGGCAAGGGCCACAGCGACCTCGTCGGCACCCACGGCACGTGCGAGAGAATCGCAGGGCAGATAGAGGCTCGGCATCATGCGTCCTCCTGGCAAGCGTCGAGCAGGGCATTTAGGCGCTCGGCGTCGATCCTCGCATGCACTTGGCCATCCAGCTCCAGGGCTGGCGAGCAGGCGCAGGCTCCGAGGCAATACACGGGACGCAGGCTGATATTGCCGTCGGCGCTGCTGCCGTGGTCGTCCAATTGAAGGCGTTCGCGCAACTGCGCGGCAAGCTGTTCGGCGCCGCGGCTTTTGCACGACTCGGCTCGACACAGACGCAGAATATGCCGGGCCGGGGGCGCAGTACGGAAGTCATGGTAGAAGCTGATCACCCCGCGAATCTCGGCGTGGCTCTGATTGAGGGCGTGGGCGATTTCGGGGACGGCGGCATCAGGGATGAAGCCAAAGCCCGCTTGAATCTCATGAAGGATCGGCAACAGTGCGCCGGGTGAGCCCTTGTGGCTCTCCAACACGCTATTGATCATAGGCAGGTGCAACATATCATCGGGCATACAGCAATTCCTCACGGCCACGAGCGAACCAAGTGGTTGTCGATTGTCCGAAAGTGTCGGCTGCGGCACTCACACCACGTTACGGAAGCGTGGCATTTCAGGCCGCTGGCCAGGCACCCTTAGGGGCATCTTGTTGTTCCTAAGCGCGGTCTCCGCCGCACCCGTTGCAGGGATTAAAATCAGCTTGCCACGTCGGATGCGATTCTTCTACACCAAAGCGACGTGCTCGGTTCTTTTTGCGACCACTAGGTCAGCTTAGAGGCGTGCGAAGAAAGCGTAGTAAAACCCGATTTTCTGTGGCGGTGTGTCTGGTATACCGCGCCGTTGCCTTCGTGAGCAGGTTCCCACAGGTTGTTCCCCAAACGTGGCGTCAATGTAGTCAGCATTTCCCTTGACAGGGGGGGTAAAGCCGCCTAGCTTTGGCATTTATGCATACGTATGCATTCCACCCTTCTTTGCACGTGATTGCCGTCCATGCCGCTCAGTCAATGAATGCGGTGGACCTTGCCGCGTAGGCGCAGGGCCGAATGAAACTAACAATAAATATAAGACGAGGAAACCTATGCAAAACCCATCACTGGCAGGCAATCCTGTAGTGCCCATGGAGCAGGAAGAGCAACACCTGCTGCGAAAAGTAGCGTGGCGACTGGTCCCGCTGATTATGACCTGCTTCGTTGTGGCGTATTTTGACCGCGTCAATATCAGCTTCGCAAAGCTGCAGATGCAGTCAGAGTTGGGACTGAGTGATGCTGCCTACGGATTGGGCGCCAGCATGTTCTTCATTGGCTATCTGCTGTTTGAGATTCCCAGCAACCTGATTCTGGTGCGGGTCGGCGCGCGTCGATGGATTGCACGGATCATGGTCACCTGGGGCACGGCGTCGGCGGCGATGATGTTCGTCCACACCGAAGCCATGTTCTACGTGCTGCGGTTTCTACTGGGTGTGTTAGAGGCGGGTTTTGTTCCCGGCGTCATGTACTTTTTCATGCAGTGGTTTCCCGCCAAGCAGCGGGGTCGAATCAACTCGTTCTTCTTCGGCGCGAGCGCCTTGTCCGGAATTCTGGGCGGACCGCTGGCGGGCGGCATCATGAAGTACCTGAACGGCATGCACGGACTGTCGGGCTGGCAGTGGTTGTTCCTCCTCGAAGGCATCCCGTCGGTCGTTCTCGGCATTGTAGTTTTGTGTGTGCTCGATGATCGAATAGAAGATGCAAAATGGCTTAAACTTTCCGAAAAAACCATGCTGTCTGACCTTCTCCGTCGTGAGCATAAGGTGCACTCATCGCATTCGTTCAAGGATGCGTTGCGTAACCCTATTACCTACATGCTGTCGCTCATTTACTTGGGCTTGTGTGCGGGCATCTACGGGATTTTTTTCTGGATGCCGCAGTTAGTCAGAACCGCTGGCAACGCGGACCCGCTCGAGATCGGCATCATCACCATGCTGCCGTACTTCGCCGCCCTTATAGGTATTGTGCTCATTGGCCGAAGTTCGGACCGGACGGGTGAGCGGCGCTGGCACTTGGTAGGCTGTGTGCTCGCCGGGCTGCTGGGTTATGTGGTGTGCGCCACCTTCGGCGATAACACGGTGCTGCTGGTCATTGGCCTTAGCATTGCAACGACAGGTCTGATTTCGTCCTTTGCGCTGTTCTGGGTATATCCGCCTCGTGTGCTGACCGGTGTAGCGGCCGCGGGGGGGATCGCGCTTATCAATTCCATCGGGCAGCTCGGCGGTGTTTTCGCGCCTTATATGGTCGGCAGGGTCAAAGACTTGACCGGCAGCGCCTCCATGGGTTTGTACGCTATCGCAGCCGTGTGCGGTGTGGCTGCTTTGTTGATCGCGTGGGGATTGCCACGTGACATTCACTTTATTGAATCAAAGGAGACATCTGATGCGTCCTAACAGAGTGCTCGAATGTTGGGCCGACGGTCGTGCTGCAGTATCCGGTTGGTTGGCCATCGGCAATAGCTACAGTGCGGAAATTGTCGGATGGAGCGGGGTGGATTGCGTCACCGTGGACCTGCAACATGGCATGACCGACGTCCAACAAATGATCGGCATGTTGCAGGCCATCTCGGCAACACCGGCGACGCCGTTTGTCAGGGTGGGCTCGTGTGATGCGACGATCATGATGAAGGCGCTCGATGCTGGCGCTTATGGGCTGATTTGCCCCATGGTGGACAACGCGGGGCAAGCGCAGGAATTTGTCAGCGCGACCCACTATCCGCCCCTTGGATTGCGCAGCTTCGGCCCAACGCGCGGCCTGCTTTACGGCGGCCCGGATTATTTTCAGCACGCCGATCAAACCATCGTCCGGCTCGCCATGATCGAGACGCTGCCGGGCCTGGAGGCGGTGAAAGAGATCCTGGCGGTCGACGGCTTGCAAGGCATCTTTATCGGTCCTGCCGACCTGGGTTTAGCCTTAGGTAAAGGGCCGGTTGGGGACCCTGTCGATCCTCAGGTACTCGAAGCCATTGAGCTCTGCCGAAAAGCGGCGGTAGAGGCCGGAAAGTACATCGGTATTTTTTGCACCTCGGGCGCCGTCGCCGCACGTTATGTGGCACAAGGTTTCCATTTTGTTGTGCCTAATCACGACGCCAACCTGCTCAAGGCAGCCATGACGACGGAAGTAAAGGCCGCCAGAGGCTGATTTCGCGCTGAAGGCTATTCCTCACGGGGCGTTGATTATCCCGGTGAGGCATTAGAAGCAATGAAGTGCTGGTCATTCCCTTGACCAGATGCTGCGAATCTCAACGATGCACTTCAATCATTATTCCGCAATACCGGCGTAAGGCACATCTTTGTGGCCATAGCGGCGGACGCGGATATTGGCTTGTTCTCCGTGTCCGGAAAAGCCTTCCAGCGCGCACAAACGAGAGCAATACGACCCGATCATTGCCGAGGCTTCGTCATTCATTATTTTCTGATACGTACAGGTCTTTAGAAACTTCCCGACCCACAATCCACCGGTATAACGCGCCGCCTTTTTGGTCGGTAGCGTGTGGTTAGTGCCGATAACTTTGTCGCCAAACGCCACGTTAGTACGCGGGCCCAAGAACAGCGCGCCGTAGTTGCGCATGTTCGCCAAGAACCAGTCTGGGTCCTTGGTCATCACCTGCACGTGCTCAAATGCCAGCTTGTTGGCGATGTCCAACATCTCTTCGTCACTGTCCGCAACGATGATCTCACCAAAATTCTCCCACGCTTTACGGGCGATGGGCGCAGTCGGCAAAATCGCCAACAGCCGCTCAATATGAGCCATGGTGTCGAGGGCCAGCGAATGTGAGGTGGTCAACAGAATGGCGGGGGAGTCCGGACCGTGCTCCGCCTGCCCCAACAGATCCGTCGCACAAATCTCCCCATCGACGCTCTCGTCAGCGATTACCAACGTTTCGGTTGGTCCGGCAAACAGATCAATCCCCACGCGGCCAAACAGCTGACGCTTAGCCTCAGCCACAAACGCATTGCCCGGTCCGACCAGAATATCCACAGGGGATATGGTCTCAGTGCCGATCGCCATCGCACCAATCGCCTGAATACCCCCAAGGCAATAGATCTCATCAGCCCCCGCCATGTGCTGGGCGGCGACGATGGCGTGGGCTGGTTTGCCGTTGAATGGCGGCGCAGCAGTAATGATGCGCGGGACACCGGCTACCTTTGCGGTGATGACGGACATATGGGCAGACGCCAGCAAAGGATATTTCCCACCAGGCACATAACACCCCGCCGCGTTTACCGGCAGATTTTTGTGACCAAGAATAACGCCTGGCAGGGTCTCAACTTCAATGTCGTGGATGCTGTTGCGCTGGTGCTGTGCGAAATTTCGTACCTGAGTTTGGGCAAACTCAATGTCAGCGATGTCTCGTTTGGTCAGTTGTGAATAACACGCCTCAATTTCGGTAGTCGTTAACCGATAGCTGTCACGCTCCATTTTATCGAACTTGAACGCGAGCTCTCTCACCGCCGCGTCGCCGCGCGCCTCAATGTCGGCCAGTATAGTTTCAACTGTTTCACGAACCTGCCGGTCAGCCGATTTAACAGCCTCGATCCCCACGCTTCTCTTCAGCCAATTCGCCATGGTGCTCTCCAGAACTTATTTTTTACGAGTGATTGCATACGTATGCAATCTATCATAAAAGACTGTTGGGTAGTTTGGAAAGGGGTACATGGGTACGATGACGTAATTGTCGTCGAGCAGGATTTAACATTCATGGCTGAAACCATTCGCCGCCCCGTCACTGCGCACGATGTAGCGAGGCTGGCGGGCGTCTCTCAATCTGCGGTGTCACGCACCTACACCAAAGGCGCAAGCGTGGGGCAGAAGACTCGGGAGAAGGTCGAGGCGGCATCGGCAGCACTGGGTTATCGGCCTAACCTGGTGGCTCGGTCCCTCATCACTCGTCGTTCGAACCTTATCGGCGTCGTGGTACCCAGCCTGGAAAATCCGTTTTATTCCAATGTGCTTGAAGCGTTGTCCAAGGCATTTGAAGTTTCTGGATACGGTGTGTTGCTATTTTCCACAGCCGGTAAAGATGACTCCGATCCCGTACTAGAAGAAGTGCTGCGCCATCGGGTAGACGCGCTCATTCTGGTGTCTTCTAGCCTGTCGTCGCATTTCGCGCAAGAGTGCAAACAAATCGGTCTTCCGGTCGTGCTACTCAACCGAAAAAACGACAGCCTGGCGGTGTCCAGCGTGACCAGTGACAACGCTGAAGGGGGAGCGGTCATTGCTGATTTTCTGGTTGCATCGGGCCATAAATCGCTGGCCTTCATCGCCGGCATTAATGGCTCCTCAACCAGTCGAGACCGCGAGCACAGCTTTACAAAACGGCTTGAGGAACACGGGTATAAAGCACCGTTGCGAGAAGTAGGTGACTACACGTTTCAGGGTGCAATGGACGCTACGCGGCGGCTTATCGCCCGCGAAAATCGCCCCGACGGAATCTTTTGTGCAAATGATTTAATGGCCATCGCCGCCATTAACGTGATTGAGCGAGAGTATGGGCTGATCCCAGGGCGAGATATCTCGGTCATAGGCTTCGACAACATCGCCATGGCAGCCTGGCCAGCAGTCGCGCTGACGACTTATCGTCAACCTCTCGACCAATTCGTCCAAAACGCCGTCGACATTATCGAAGCGCAATTGACCAACCGCGCCACACCCGCGATACAAAAAGTACTCGCTGGGCACCTGATCGTTCGGGGAAGTGCGCGGTTGCCGGAGACAGGGTTTGCTGAGGTTGATGGCGAGCGGGTATGGCGGGCGACAGTATAAACCTGCTACTGAGCCGTCCACCCACCATCGATCTTGAGCGACGTACCGGTCACCATTCGCGAAGCTGGCCCCGCAAGATAAAGGGCCGCGCCAACGATGTCTTCCATCTGCGCCATGCGCCCCAGGGGGATTTTTGAGACAAAGCTTTCAATGGCGCCTGGTGCGCTGGCGATTTTTCGGATCATCGGCGTATCCACAAACGTTGGGCAAATCGTGTTGACCCTGATATTGCGGCTTGCAAATTCAATGGCCATTGCTTTGGTCAAACCCTCAACCGCGTGTTTGGTCATGCAATAGGCCGTCCGGTTGGCTGCACCCACATGGCCCATTTGCGAAGACACGTTGATCACCGAACCGCTCTCATTACCCGTGCGCTCCAGCATCTTCGCCACAGCCGCCTGCGCCACTACATAACACGCCCGGATGTTCAGATTCAGCATCTCGTCCAGGTGCTCATCTCGCATTTCCAACATCGGTTCTGGGTAATTGGTGCCTGCGTTGTTCACCAGAATGTCGAGGCTGGGCAGGGCATTGATCATCGCCCTAATGGCCGCGCTGTCCGTCACGTCACATACCACCGTGCGCGCCTGGCCGCCAGCCAGGCAAATCAACTCTGCGACCTCAATCAGCCTGGATTCCGTTCTTCCGACCAGCACCACACCAGCACCCGCAGCACTCAACGTCTGAGCGATACCCGCTCCAATGCCCCCTCCCGCGCCGGTAATAAGTGCTGTTTTACCGTCCAGACGAAAGGACGGCATTCCAAAAAAATCGCTCGACACAACCATGATGACCTCAGTTTTGCATTCGTATGCAATCGATCATATAGAGTTTGGCAGATGAATGAAAAGGTTGAGGAGGTGAGGTTGGTTTGATTGTATTTGACTAAGCAAGACGGATCAGGGAGGGCTTGAGTGCAATCAACTGATTCAGAAATGCCTGCATGCAACAGCTACCAAACGGGCTTTCGCTTTAACCAATCAGTCACCCACAAAAAAGCCCGCTTTCGCGGGCTTCTCGTCTATCTCATACAAGCCGGTAGAGACCTGTACTTACTGCTATTTGGTGCCCCGAGGGAGACTCGAACTCCCACTCCTTTCGAAAACGGATTTTGAATCCGCCGCGTCTACCAATTCCGCCATCAGGGCTTGCTGGCGGCGGAGTATAGAGATGAGGCTACCGTTGGTCAACAACTGTTTCTTGGTGAATTTTAGCTATTTCCGCTAGACTCTACGGCCCTGCTAAACGAACCCCATCATGCGCGTTGCTGACTTTACCTTCAAACTCCCGAATTCCCTGATCGCTCGCCATCCTCTGGCTGAGCGTCGTGGCAGTCGTTTATTGACCCTGGACGGGGTTAGCGGCGCGCTGGCTCATCGACAATTCACTGATTTGCTGGAGCATTTGCGCCCTGGCGACTTGATGGTGTTCAACAATACCCGGGTGATTCCGGCGAGGTTGTTTGGGCAGAAGGCGTCTGGGGGCAAGCTGGAGATTCTGATCGAGCGCGTGCTGGACAGCCGCCGGGTGTTGGCACATGTGCGGTCGAGCAAATCGCCCAAGCCAGGTTCGAAGATTTTGATCGACGGTGGTGGCGAGGCTGAGATGCTGGTGCGACACGACACACTGTTCGAGCTGCAGTTTGCCGAGGACGTGTTGCCGTTGCTGGACCGCGTCGGCCACATGCCGCTGCCACCTTATATAGATCGTCCGGACGAAGACGCCGACCGTGAGCGTTATCAGACTGTCTATGCCCAGCGCTCTGGCGCGGTGGCTGCACCGACTGCCGGGCTGCATTTTGATCAGCCGCTGATGGATGCGATTGCACAGAAGGGCGTTTCAACCGCGTTTGTCACCTTGCACGTCGGCGCGGGTACGTTTCAGCCGGTGCGCGTCGAGCGGCTCGAAGACCATCTTATGCACAGCGAATGGCTGGAAGTCAGCCAGGACGTGGTGGACGCCGTCGCCGCCTGTCGTTTGCGCGGTGGTCGTGTCATTGCGGTGGGTACTACCAGCGTGCGCTCGCTGGAAAGCGCTGCGCGGGATGGTGTGTTGAAACCGTTTAGCGGCGACACCGATATCTTCATTTTCCCTGGCCGGCCGTTTCATGTGGTCGATGCCTTGGTTACCAACTTTCATTTACCGGAATCCACGCTGTTGATGCTGGTTTCGGCATTCGCTGGCTACCCCGAAACCATGGCAGCCTATGCAGCGGCGGTGGAGCATGGGTACCGCTTCTTTAGTTACGGGGATGCGATGTTTATTACGCGTAATCCCGCGCCGACCGCTCCACAGGAATCGGAATCGGCCCCAGAGGATCAAGCATGAGTCGCACCAGTCGTATGTCTTTCGAATTGCTGGCCACTGATGGCAAAGCGCGTCGAGGTCGGATTACCTTTCCACGGGGCGTGGTTGAAACGCCCGCGTTTATGCCGGTCGGCACCTACGGCACGGTGAAGGGCATGCTGCCTCGGGACATCGTGGCCACTGGTGCGCAGATGATTCTGGGTAATACGTTCCACTTGTGGTTGCGCCCTGGCACTGAAGTCATCAAGCGTCACGGTGACTTGCACGACTTCATGCAATGGAGCGGCCCGATCCTGACTGACTCCGGCGGTTTTCAGGTGTTCAGCTTGGGTGCCATGCGCAAGATCAAGGAGGAGGGCGTGACCTTCGCCTCTCCAGTGGATGGCGCCAAGGTGTTCATGGGGCCGGAAGAGTCAATGCAGGTCCAGCGTGATCTGGGTTCGGACATCGTGATGATTTTCGACGAATGCACGCCGTATCCGGCCGACGAAGATGTTGCGCGGATCTCCATGGAACTGTCCTTGCGCTGGGCCAAACGCTCAAAAATTGCCCATGGCGAGAACACCGCTGCGCTGTTTGGCATCGTCCAGGGCGGCATGCACCAGGATTTGCGCATGCGCTCCCTTGAAGGCCTGGATGAGATTGGCTTTGACGGCTTGGCCATCGGCGGTCTGTCTGTGGGTGAGCCCAAGCACGAGATGATCAAGGTGCTGGACTACCTGCCGGGAATGATGCCGGCTGACAAACCTCGTTACTTGATGGGCGTGGGCAAGCCTGAAGACTTGGTTGAAGGTGTGCGCCGCGGTATCGATATGTTCGATTGCGTGATGCCCACCCGCAACGCGCGCAACGGTCATTTGTTCATTGATACCGGCGTGCTGAAAATTCGCAATGCGTTCCATCGTCATGACGATTCGTCGTTGGATCCGACCTGCGATTGCTACACCTGCCAGAACTTCTCTCGCGCCTATTTGCACCACTTGGATAAGTGCGGAGAAATGCTGGGAAGTATGCTCAATACCATTCATAACTTGCGGCATTACCAAGTGCTTATGGCTGGTTTGCGCGAGGCTATTCAACAGGGTACATTGGCCGCCTTTGTGGATGCCTTCTATGCCAAACGCGGGCTGCCAACGCCGCCGTTGGATTGATTGAATACCGATTTTTTGCTGATTTCTAAAAATTTTGTAATTGGAGTGCTAAATGAGCTTTTTTATCCCTTCCGCGTTTGCGGACGCTGCTGCACCTGCCGGTCCTGCTGGTTCGGGTTTTGAATGGATTTTCTTGGTCGGCTTTTTGGTCATCTTCTATCTGATGATCTGGCGCCCACAGTCCAAGCGTGCCAAAGAACAGAAAAACCTGCTGGGTAACTTGCAGAAAGGCGACGAAGTAGTCACCTCTGGCGGCATCGCTGGCAAGATCAACAAAGTCACCGATGATTTCGTGGTTATTGAAGTGTCCGACACGGTTGAACTGAAAATCCAGAAAGGCGCCATCGCCGCCACGCTGCCCAAAGGCACCTTGAAAGCGATCTAAGATTCAGTCTTTTACCAATCGACGGGGCGCGCAAGGCGCCCCGCGTTATAAGCGGGCGGCGTGATGCTGAACAAATACCCTCTGTGGAAATACATACTGATCCTGGCAGTGCTGGTGGTCGGTGTTATTTATTCCGCACCCAATCTCTATCCTGACGATCCGGCTATTCAAATCAGCGGCGCGAGCACTGCGCTTCAGGTGAACCAGGCTGACCTGGACCGAGTGAGCAAAGCGCTCGTCGACGCAGGTATTACGGTCAAAGGCGCGTCTCTGGCTGAGAATGGCAAGGCCGGTTTGTTACGTCTGAGCAAGCAAGAAGACCAGTTGCCTGCCAAGGATGTGGTACGCAAGGCGCTGGGTGATGACTATGTCGTTGCGCTAAACCTGGCTCGGACCACGCCTAAATGGCTGCGCGGCCTGGGTGCAAGCCCGATGAAAATGGGTTTGGACTTGTCTGGCGGTGTTCACTTCCTGTTGGAAGTCGATATGGATAAAGCGCTGGAGGCGCGCCTGAAAGTTTATGACGGCGAAGTCAAAACCTTATTGCGCAAAGAGCGTTTGCGTTACCGCACTCTGCCGTCGGTGGGTGGCGGCATCATGCTTGGGTTTGCTGATGCAGATACTCGCTCGCAGGCCAGTGCGCTGATCCGCAAGAACAACAACGATTTCACCATGACCACCAGCGAGCGCGGCGATCAGTTCGTGCTGCGCTTGGCGATGACGCCGGCGAAAATTGCCGAGATCCGCGAATACTCGATCAAGCAGAACTTGACCACGGTGCGTAACCGGGTCAACGAACTGGGTGTTGCCGAGCCACTGGTTCAACGTCAAGGCGCCAACCGCATTGTGGTTGAGCTGCCGGGCGTGCAAGACACCGCTGAAGCCAAGCGTATCTTGGGCAAGACGGCCAACCTTGAATTCCGGCTTGGCGCAGGTCCCGACGATTCGAAAGCCTCTACCGAGATGTTCGAGTTCCGTGAAGGCGGTCGCCCTGCGGCGCCGGTTGAACGTGGTTTGATCATTACCGGTGACCAGGTTACTGACGCCAAGGCCGGTTTCGACGAACACGGTCGCCCGCAAGTGAACATCAAACTTGATGGTCACGGCGGTGATCTGATGAGTCGTGCGACCCGTAGTAATGTGGGTCGCAGCATGGCGGTCATCTTTATCGAGCAGAAGCCTACAACCACCTACACCAAGCAAATGGTCAATGGCGTCGAGAAAGACGTACCGACACAGACGTTCACTGAAGAGAAAAAAATCATCAGTCTGGCAACCATCCAGTCGCCGTTGGGCAGCCAGTTCCGTATCACTGGCCTGAACGGTCAGGGTGAGGCTTCCGAGTTGGCGCTGCTGCTGCGTGCCGGTGGTCTGGCTGCGCCGATGTACTTCGCTGAAGAACGGACTATTGGTCCGAGCTTGGGCGCAGACAACATTACCAAGGGTATCCATGCGTCGCTGTGGGGCATGCTGTTTGTGTCGCTGTTCATTATTGCGATCTACCGTTTCTTCGGTCTGATTGCTACGGTTGCACTGTCTGTGAACATGGTGCTGCTGCTGGCATTGATGTCCTTGCTGGGTGCCACGCTGACCCTGCCAGGTATTGCCGGTATTGTGCTGACCATGGGTATGGCGGTCGACGCCAACGTGCTGATCTTCTCGCGAATACGTGAAGAAATCGCTGGGGGCATGACCATACAGCGCGCGATCAACGAAGGCTTCGGCCGCGCATTCACTGCGATCCTCGATGCCAACCTGACAACGCTGCTGGTTGGCGGCATTCTCTTTGCGATGGGCACTGGCCCAGTCAAAGGCTTTGCGGTGACCATGTCGCTCGGGATCTTTACCTCGATGTTTACGGCCATCATGGTGACCCGCGCAATGGTCAACCTGATCTATGGCGGACGTGACTTCAAGAAGTTATGGATTTAAGGGGCTGCCATGTTACGTACCATTAACTTTATGGGCGTTCGCAATATTGCGTTCGCTGTCACCATGCTCCTTACGGCGCTGGCGTTGTTCAGCTTCTTTCATAAAGGCCTGAACTACGGTTTGGACTTTACCGGCGGTACGCTCATCGAGCTGACTTACGAACGTGCGGCAGACTTGCCGAAGGTCCGTCAGGAGTTGGAGGCTGCGGGTTATCACGAAGCAGTGGTTCAAAGCTTTGGCGCAACGACGGATTTGCTGGTGCGTATGCCAGGTGAAGATCCGCAGTTGGGCAATCAGGTTGCTGCAGTGCTGCGCCAGACCGGCGCGGACAACCCGGTGACCGTCAAGCGCGTAGAGTTCGTGGGCCCCCAAGTGGGTTCTGAGCTTCGCGACCAAGGCGGCCTCGGCATGCTGATGGCGTTGGGTGGCGTTCTGATCTACCTGGCCTTCCGCTTCCAGTGGAAGTTTGCCATCGGCGCCATCGTCTCCTTGATTCATGACGTGGTGGTTACCGTGGGCATCCTGTCGTTCTTCCAGGTAACGTTTGACTTGACCGTGCTCGCCGCCGTACTGGCAATTATCGGCTACTCACTGAACGACACCATTGTGGTCTTCGACCGGGTTCGGGAAAACTTCCGAATCCTGCGTAAAGCGACTCTGATTGAGAATATCAATATCTCCACCACTCAGACCCTGTTGCGGACCATGGCGACGTCGATTTCGACATTGTTAGCCATTACTGCCCTGTGGGTGTTTGGTGGCGATAGCCTGCACGGTTTCTCGGTTGCACTGTTCATCGGTGTATTAGCGGGTACGTACTCATCGATCTATATCGCCAACGTCGTTCTGATCTGGCTGAACCTCACCACCGAAGACCTGATTCCTCCCGTCGTTGCGGACAGGGCTGATGATCGTCCGTAAGTAATGCTGGTTTGACCGTAAGGGCGTGAGTGTTGAACTCACGCCCTTTTTTGTACTCCAAGGCTAGGATGGCGTGAGACTTTTCTTTTGATAAGCGCCGCGTATTAGTGCCAGGAGGTTCAAGTGAACAAGTCGTTGTTAATTGGTGCGGTGTTGGGCGCTGTCGGCGTGACCGCCGGAGGTGCTATCGCCACCTATAGCTTGGTCAAAGGCGGCCCTGAGTATGCGGATGTGTTGGGTGTTCAGCCTATCAAAGAGCAAGTAAAAACCCCGCGAGAGGTTTGTAAAGAGGTGGCTGTCACTCGTCAGGCGCCGGTTAAGGATCAAAATCAAATATTGGGCAGTGTGTTGGGTGCTGTGGCGGGTGGTTTGCTCGGTAACCAGGTTGGCGGTGGCAACGGTCGGAAACTTGCCACGGTCGCGGGTGCCGTGGGTGGCGGATATGCGGGTAACCGCGTTCAGGAAGGCATGCAGAATCGCGATACTTACACCACCAATCAAACTCGGTGTAATACCGTTAATGACATTAGCGACAAGGTCGTGGGTTATGACGTGAAGTATCAGTTGAACGGCAAAGTTGGTCAGGTCCGTATGGATCGTGATCCCGGCAATCAAATTCCGGTCAACAAACAAGGCCAATTGATTTTGGGGCAAGGTGGCGCCGCAACGCAGTAATTATTCAAAAACGGGTTGGCCGTGAAAAAAAGCACCTTCGGGTGCTTTTTTGTATTTGGTCGCGCAATAAAACAGATCTAGTGATGTAAAAAAACCGGCAAATGCCGGTTTTTATGAGAGCCGTGAGGCTTAGCGCTTCAGCGAGGCAGGTAAGTGCGGTGCGATTGAAGTTAGCACGGCTTTGAAACACTTGGTGTTGCCGGCAACGATGTGGCCTTTTTCAAGGAAGTCGTGGCCGCCAGTGAAGTCGCTCACCAAGCCGCCTGCTTCTTGAATCAGCAGCGCGCCTGCCGCCATGTCCCATTCAGACAGGCCCGACTCCCAGAACGCATCGAAACGACCGGCCGCTACATAAGCGAGGTCGAGACTGGCGGCGCCTGCGCGACGGATACCGGCAGTTTGACCTACCAGGCTGCGGAACATGCCCAAGTAGTTTTCCAAGTTGTCCATTTGACCATCACGGAATGGGAATCCGGTACCCAGCAGGGCGCCCTCCAGACTTTTTCGCTGGCTCACACGCAAGCGACGACCGTTAAGGGCGGCACCACGGCCACGGCTCGCGGTGAATTCTTCTTGGCGAACTGGGTCCAGAACCACTGCATGCTCAAGGCGACCGCGATATTTACAAGCGATGCTGACCGCAAAATGCGGCACGCCTCTTACGAAGTTGGTAGTGCCATCAAGGGGGTCGATGATCCACAAGTATTCGGTACCGTCACCGCTGCCTTCATGCAGGCCGCTTTCTTCGCCCAGAATGCCGTGGGTCGGATAGGCTTTTCGCAGGGCGGTAATAATACTCAGTTCGGCAGCGCGATCAATTTCGGTGACGTAATCCTTCGCTTCTTTTTCGTCGACCTTGATGGTATCCAAGCGCTCGATGGAGCGGAAAATCAATTCACTGGCGCTGCGGGCGGCGCGCAGCGCGATATTCAGCATGGGCTGCATGGACGTTTCACCTAGGTCGTTAAAGAAAGCCGAACATTGTAGGGGCACCGACTGATTATTTCCAGCGCGCATAGCGTCCATAGCGTTAATCGAGGGGGTTCTGTAAGATTTGCTCCCCTTTCTCCCGTCTGTGAGAACTTGCATTGCTGCAAAATATTCGTGTCGTCCTGGTCGGTACCAGTCACCCCGGTAACATTGGTGGGGCTGCGCGTGCCATGAAAAACATGGGGCTTTCACGCTTGGTGCTGGTCGATCCGCTGGATTTCCCTTCCCACGAGGCCGAAGCGCGTGCGTCCGGTGCCAGCGATGTTCTTGCGAACGCCCAAGTGGTGGCGACGTTAGAAGATGCCTTGGTGGGCTGCAATCTGGTGTTGGGCACCAGTGCTCGTGACCGCAGGATTCCCTGGCCGCTGCTTGATCCGCGTGAATGCGGGGTAATGGCTGCAGAACAGGCGGCTGACGGTGCTGAAATCGCATTGGTGTTCGGTCGTGAATACGCTGGGCTGACCAATGAAGAGCTGCAGCGATGTCATTATCATGTGCATATCCCGTCTGATCCCGAGTTTAGTTCGCTGAATCTTGGCGCGGCGGTGCAGGTGCTGTGCTATGAAGTGCGGATGTCGTGGCTCGCGGCCCAAGGTAAACCGACAAAAATTGAGAAGGTGGAAGTCACCTCCACCCGTAGCTCCGAGCCTGTGACCATGGATGAGATGGAGCTGTTTTACGGTCATCTTGAGGCAACTCTGGTCGCTATTGGTTTTCTCGATCCGGAAAACCCGCGTCACCTCATGGCTCGCATGCGCCGCTTGTTCGGGCGCAGCGCCGTTTACCGATCAGAAATGAATATTTTACGCGGCATCCTCACCGAGACGCAGAAAGTGGCGCGCGGCGAGCCTCATAAGCGCAAGGGCCAATGATGTTCAACCGTCTGCGAGAAGATATTCAGAGCGTATTCCATCGAGACCCTGCTGCACGCAATGCGTTCGAGGTGCTGACGTGCTATCCCGGCATGCACGCCATCTGGCTGCATCGACTTTCACGCTGCTTGTGGAATTTGGGTTGGAAATGGCTGGCGCGGATGGTTTCTAATTTCGGGCGTTGGATGACGGGGATCGAGATTCATCCAGGGGCAAC
The DNA here is from genome assembly GCF_035019745.1 of Pseudomonas sp. 10S5. NCBI lineage: Bacteria > Pseudomonadati > Pseudomonadota > Gammaproteobacteria > Pseudomonadales > Pseudomonadaceae > Pseudomonas > Pseudomonas sp. 10S5. Next base: position 210,372 of record NZ_JASJVL010000006.1, on the reverse strand, counting down.
CATCGGCCGGCGTCTCTTCATAGATCATGGAATGGGCATCGTGATCGGCGAAACCGCTGAAATCGGGGATGACGTTACGTTGTACCAAGGCGTGACTTTGGGCGGCACCAGCTGGAACAAGGGTAAGCGTCACCCGACATTAGAAGCGGGTGTCGTCGTCGGTGCCGGTGCCAAAGTGCTGGGGCCCTTCACGGTCGGCGCAGGCGCAAAGGTCGGCTCCAATGCTGTGGTCACCAAGGCAGTACCGGCGGGTGCCACAGCGGTCGGCATTCCGGGGCGGATCATTATCAAGACCGATGAAGAGGTAGATGCCAAGCGCAAAGCCATCGCTGAAAAGCTCGGTTTCGACGCCTATGGAATCAGTGAAGACATGCCGGACCCAGTCGCGAAAGCAATTGGCCAACTGCTCGATCACATTCAGGCCGTCGATGCACGCCTTGAAAGTATGGGCGAGGCGCTTAATAAGCTGGGCTGCGATTACAGCTCCAAGGAGCTGCCCGCCCTGCGCGATGAGGTCTTTGAGTGCGTGAAAGACTGCAGCGAAACTAAAGTTGGCTAAGGGCGAGCTCCTGACGCTCATAGACCTAAGGTGCGTGCCAGCGCGCCTAGGCATTTGCTATGATGCTGCCGCTATTTGCGGGTAATCCCGACTAATTTACTAGGTCTTATAGTTGACTTAAACACTCGGGAATAGCATACTCGCCCTCATTCCGAACCTCCGCGGTACATGCCATGCGACTGACTACTAAAGGCCGATACGCTGTAACAGCCATGCTTGATCTGGCGTTACATGCGCAGCGCGGGCCAGTGTCACTGGCCGATATTTCAGAGCGGCAAGGCATATCTTTGTCCTATCTTGAACAGCTTTTCGCCAAACTGCGTCGCAGTAATCTGGTGTCGAGTGTTCGCGGCCCAGGTGGTGGTTACCAGCTGTCCCGTGACATGCAGGGCATCCAGGTTGCGCAGGTAATCGATGCGGTTAACGAATCGGTTGATGCGACACGCTGTCAGGGGCTGGGTGATTGCCATGCTGGCGATACCTGTCTGACCCACCACTTGTGGTGCGACCTCAGTCAGCAAATCCACGAATTCCTTAGCGGTATAAGCCTGGCTGACCTTGTTACTCGCCGTGAGGTGCAAGAAGTCGCTCAACGTCAGGATCTGCGTCGCAATGCGTGCAGAACACCGCAGTTGGATAAGATCGAAACGTCCGCCGTCGAATGACCGTAGATGCATGAGCGGCGCGCCTGCCTGATAGGAGATATTCAATGAAATTGCCGATTTACCTCGATTACTCCGCGACGACTCCAGTCGATCCGCGCGTTGCGCAAAAAATGAGCGAATGCCTGCTGGTTGATGGAAACTTCGGTAATCCCGCGTCGCGTTCGCACGTGTTCGGCTGGAAAGCAGAAGAATCCGTGGAAAATGCCCGCCGTCAGGTCGCTGATCTGGTCAATGCAGATCCACGTGAAATTGTGTGGACCTCAGGTGCCACCGAGTCCAATAACCTGGCCATTAAAGGTGTTGCACACTTCTATTCCAGCAAAGGCAAGCATCTGATCACCAACAAAATCGAGCACAAAGCGGTTTTGGATACCATGCGCCAACTGGAGCGTGAAGGCTTCGAGGTGACGTATATCGAGCCCGGTACAGACGGTTTGATCACCCCGGCGATGGTTGAGGCGGCCTTGCGCGAGGACACCATTTTGGTGTCGGTCATGCACGTCAACAATGAAATTGGCACCATTAACGATATCGCTGCTATTGGTGAACTGACCCGTTCGCGCGGCGTGTTATTTCACGTTGATGCCGCACAGTCCACCGGTAAAGTCGATATCGATCTGGCCAACCTCAACGTTGACCTGATGTCGTTCTCTGCGCACAAAACCTACGGCCCTAAAGGCATCGGCGCCCTCTACGTTAGCCGCAAACCGCGCGTTCGCCTGGAAGCGACCATGCACGGTGGTGGTCATGAGCGTGGTATGCGTTCCGGTACGCTTGCGACTCACCAGATCGTGGGTATGGGTGAAGCCTTCCAGGTTGCTAAAGAAGACATGGCTGTTGAGAGCGTTCGCATCAAAGCCTTGAGCGATCGTTTTTTTAAGCAAGTCGAACATTTGGAAGAGCTGTACGTGAACGGTAGCCAAATCTCCCGTGTACCGCACAACTTGAACCTGAGCTTCAACTACGTTGAAGGCGAATCGCTGATCATGGCGCTCAAGGATCTGGCGGTTTCGTCCGGCTCTGCGTGCACCTCGGCTTCCCTTGAGCCTTCTTATGTATTGCGCGCCCTGGGCCGCAATGACGAATTGGCGCACAGCTCGATTCGTTTTACCTTCGGCCGTTTTACCACCGAAGAAGAAATCGACTACGCCGCGCAGAAAGTGTGCGAGGCCGTTACCAAGCTGCGCGCTTTGTCGCCGCTGTGGGACATGTACAAAGACGGCGTCGACATCTCGAAGATCGAGTGGGCTGCGCACTGACAAGTCGCCAATAAGAGCGACTTTCTGATGAGTGAGGATTAAGTACCATGGCATATAGCGAAAAGGTCATAGACCACTACGAGAACCCGCGCAACGTCGGCAAGATGGACGCGGAAGATCCAGATGTGGGTACCGGCATGGTCGGCGCCCCGGCGTGCGGCGATGTAATGCGCCTGCAGATCAAGGTCAACGAACACGGCATCATCGAAGACGCCAAGTTCAAAACCTACGGTTGCGGTTCGGCTATCGCCTCCAGCTCCTTGGCTACCGAGTGGATGAAGGGCAAGACTCTGGATGAAGCAGAGACCATCACAAACACTCACTTGGCCGAAGAACTGGCGTTGCCTCCAGTTAAAATCCACTGCTCTGTACTGGCGGAAGACGCCATCAAGGCAGCTGTTCGCGACTATAAGCAGAAGAAAGGCTTGCTCTAATCCCCGAGGGAGGAGAGCCTTTACGAAGCTTGATTCAATTAAGGAGTTTCGATGTCTATCAGCATGACAGAAGCTGCCGCTCAACACGTACGTCGCTCCCTTGCAGGGCGCGGCAAAGGTGATGGGGTTCGCCTGGGTGTTCGCACTACAGGTTGTTCCGGTCTCGCCTATGTGTTGGAGTTCGTCGACGAGGCGGGTAGCGAAGACACCGTGTACGAATTGCACGGTGTCAAAGTGATCATCGATCCCAAAAGCCTGGTTTATCTCGATGGCACTGAACTCGATTTCGTCAAGGAAGGGTTGAACGAAGGCTTCAAGTTCAACAACCCTAACTCGCGCAGTGAATGTGGCTGCGGCGAAAGCTTCAACATCTGAGGCTGACCGTGGGTACTCCTTGTCATTTCGCTTTATTCGAGCTCAAACCGGATTTCTGTTTGGATCTCGATCAGTTGGCCGCACGCTACCGTGAACTGGCGCGCACCGTACATCCAGACCGCTTTGCTGATGCTCCCGAGCGTGAGCAACGGCTGGCGCTTGAGCAATCCGCCAGTCTCAATGAAGCCTATCAAACGCTAAAAAACGCACCTAAACGGGCACGTTATTTACTCACGTTAGGCGGTCATGAGATGCCGTTGGAAGTCACCGTGCAGGACCCTGAGTTTCTTCTGCAGCAGATGCAATGGCGCGAAGAGCTTGAGGATTTGCAAGATGACGCTGATTTGGCTGGTATTGCTGTGTTCAAGCGTAGGCTAAAAGCTGCTCAGGATGGATTGAACGAAAGCTTCGCTGCCTGTTGGAATGACGCTGTACGACGCGAACAAGCTGAACGGCTGATGCGACGTATGCAGTTCCTCGACAAGCTCACCTACGAAGTGCGCCAGCTGGAAGAGCGCCTCGACGACTAACCCCGTGCCGCCTTTGGCTGCACGCCTGTGAAATTCAGATAAGCATGGCCCTACTGCAGATCGCCGAACCCGGCCAAAGTCCTCAACCGCATCAGCGACGTCTGGCGGTTGGAATCGACTTGGGCACTACAAATTCGTTGGTCGCTGCATTACGCAGTGGTCTTTCCGAGCCTCTGGCCGATGGTGAAGGGCAGGTTATTCTGCCGTCCGCCGTGCGCTATCACTCCGATCGTATTGAAGTGGGGCAGAGCGCTAAAGACGCCGCCGCGCTTGATCCGTTCAACACCGTTTTGTCAGTCAAGCGACTGATGGGTCGAGGCTTGTCCGACGTGAAGCAATTGGGTGAGCAGCTGCCTTACCGCTTCGTCGGTGGCGAGTCGCACATGCCCTTTATTGACACGATTCAAGGGCCTAAAAGCCCGGTAGAAGTGTCGGCAGAAATTCTCAAAGTGCTGCGTCAGCGCGCCGAAGCGACCTTGGGTGGCGAATTGGTGGGTGCGGTGATTACCGTTCCGGCTTATTTCGATGATGCTCAGCGGCAAGCCACCAAAGATGCTGCTCGGCTGGCCGGCCTCAACGTGCTGCGCCTGCTGAACGAGCCTACGGCCGCAGCGGTTGCTTATGGCCTGGATCAACACGCCGAAGGCGTGGTAGCTATCTATGACCTGGGCGGCGGCACTTTTGATATCTCCGTTTTGCGTCTGACGGGCGGCGTCTTTGAAGTCTTGGCAACCGGCGGCGACACGGCGCTGGGTGGCGATGATTTCGATCACGCCATTGCCAGCTGGATAGTGAGCGAGGCTGGGCTTTCCTCCGACCTTGATCCTTCTGCCCAACGTAGCCTGCTGCAAACTGCGTGCGCTGCCAAAGAAGCCTTGACTGAAGTCGATTCGGTCAAGGTCGTGCACGGCGACTGGCATTCGGTACTGACTCGTCAAGCGTTCGATGCGATGCTCGAACCCATGCTGGCCCGCAGCCTCAAATCATGTCGGCGCGCTATTCGCGACGCGGGCATCGAAGTCGAAGACGTTGAAGCCGTGGTCATGGTCGGCGGTTCGACCCGTGTGCCGCGTGTGCGAGAGGCTGTCGCCGAGCTGTTTGGTCGCCAACCATTGACTGAAATTGATCCTGATCAAGTAGTAGCCATTGGCGCTGCGATCCAGGCCGATACGTTGGCGGGCAACAAGCGTGATGGTGAAGAGTTATTGTTGCTCGATGTGATTCCGCTGTCTTTAGGGCTTGAAACCATGGGTGGTCTGATGGAGAAGGTGATTCCACGCAACACCACCATCCCCGTCGCCCGTGCTCAGGATTTCACCACCTACAAAGACGGTCAGTCGGCCATGATGATTCATGTGCTGCAGGGCGAGCGTGAGCTCATCAGTGATTGCCGTTCCCTGGCGCGTTTTGAATTGCGCGGCATCCCGCCGATGGTAGCTGGGGCTGCAAAAATCCGCGTCACCTTCCAGGTTGACGCCGATGGTTTGCTCAGTGTCGCTGCTAGAGAGCTGGCATCGGGCGTCGAGGCCAGCATCCAGGTCAAGCCATCCTATGGCCTTACTGATGGCGAAATTACCCGCATGCTCAAGGACTCGTTCCAGTATGCCAGCGATGACAAGGTTGCTCGCGTACTGCGTGAACAGCAGGTTGACGCTCAGCGCCTGTTGGAGGCAGTCCAGGGCGCGCTGGATGCAGACGGCGATCGTTTGTTGGATGCAGAGGAGCGCGTGGTCATTGAGGCGCAAATGCATGAGCTGAATGAATTGATGCAAGGCACGGATGGCCCTGCCATCGAGCTACAGACCAAGCGGCTATCGCAAGTGACCGATGCTTTCGCTGCTCGCCGCCTGGATTCAACTGTCAAATCCGCGCTGGCGGGGCGCAAACTGAATGAAATCGAGGATTAACTGATGCCGCAGATCATTTTTCTGCCACACGCCGAGCATTGTCCGGAGGGTATGGTTGTGCAGGCTGAGGCCGGTCGATCCATTCTCGATGTGGCCCATGACCACCATATCGAGATCGAAAGCGCCTGCGGCGGCGTTTGCGCCTGCACGACGTGTCACTGCATTATTCGCGAAGGCTCTAATTCGCTGAATGAGGCTGATGAACTGGAAGAAGACTATCTTGATCGGGCTTGGGGTCTGGAGGCGCAATCGCGTCTGACTTGTCAGGCAATCGTGGGTACTGAGGACTTGACCGTTGAGATACCGAAATACTCCCTTAACCATGCAGCCGAAGCAGCGCACTGATTCAAGGAGTTTTTATGAGTATTAAATGGACGGATGTGCTTGAGATCGCCATCCAATTGGCTGAGAGCAAGCCAGAGGTGGACCCGCGCTACGTGAACTTCGTCGAACTCCAGCGTTGGGTAATTAGCCTGCCAGAGTTCGATGATGATCCGGTGCGTGGCGGCGAGAAGGTTCTGGAGGCTATTCAGGCTGCCTGGATCGATGAGGCGGACTGAGCCAACAGTGCGTTAGGCAATACCCCTAAACCCGCGTACAATACGCGGGTTTAATTTTTCGCTTTAATCACCGTTTCTGGAGTTTCACCATGGCTGTTCAACGTACTTTTTCCATCATCAAGCCTGATGCTGTTGCTAAAAATGTAATCGGCGAAATCGTTACTCGTTTCGAAAAAGCTGGTCTGCAAGTGGTTGCTTCGAAAATGAAGCAGCTGTCCAAAGCTGAAGCTGAAGGCTTCTACGCTGAGCATAGCGCTCGCGGTTTCTTCGGCGACCTGGTTGCTTTCATGATTTCCGGTCCGGTTGTCGTTCAGGTTCTGGAAGGCGAAAACGCCATCGCCAAAAACCGCGAATTGATGGGCGCTACCAACCCTAAAGAAGCGGCTGCTGGCACTATCCGTGCTGACTTCGCTGATTCCATCGACGCCAACGCTGTACACGGCTCCGATTCCGAAGCGGCTGCTGCACGTGAAATCGCTTATTTCTTCGCCGCTACCGAAGTAACCGCTCGTAACGCCTAAGGCTAACGAGTGAGGGTGAAAAAATGACAACATCGACTGGCAAAACCAACCTGTTGGGTCTGACTCAACCGGAAATGGAAAAATTCTTCGACTCGATCGGGGAGAAGCGTTTTCGTGCCGGTCAGGTAATGAAATGGATTCACCACTTTGGCGTCGGAGATTTCGACGCCATGACGAACGTCAGCAAGGCCTTGCGCGAAAAGCTCAAGGTCTGCGCTGAGGTTCGCGGTCCTGAAGTCGTCAGCGAAGACATATCCACCGACGGCACCCGTAAATGGGTGGTGCGCGTGGAGTCGGGCAGCTGTGTCGAGACTGTTTACATTCCCCAGGGCAAGCGCGGCACTTTGTGTGTTTCGTCCCAGGCGGGCTGTGCGCTGGATTGCAGTTTCTGCTCCACTGGCAAACAGGGCTTCAATAGCAACCTCACCGCTGCCGAAGTCATCGGTCAGGTGTGGATTGCCAACAAATCGTTTGGCAGTATCCCTGCTACGGTCGACCGTGCCATTACCAACGTGGTGATGATGGGCATGGGCGAGCCGCTGCTCAATTTCGACAATGTCATTTCCGCCATGCTTTTGATGATGGATGATTTAGGTTATGGCATTTCAAAGCGCCGGGTGACGTTGTCCACCTCTGGCGTGGTGCCGATGATTGACGAGCTTTCCAAGCACGTTGACGTTTCGCTGGCGCTTTCACTGCACGCACCCAATGATGAGTTGCGCAGCCAACTGGTACCGATCAACAAGAAGTATCCGCTAAAGGTTCTGCTTGAGTCCTGCCAGCGTTATATGGCGTCATTGGGTGAAAAACGCGTATTGACCATCGAATACACGATGTTGAAAGACATCAACGACAAGGTTGAGCACGCAATCGAAATGGCGGAGCTGCTCAAGGACATTCCTTGCAAAATCAACTTAATCCCATTTAACCCGTTTCCGCACTCTGGCTATGAACGTCCGAGCAACAACGCAATACGACGTTTCCAGGATCAGTTGCACCAGGCTGGCTACAACGTCACAGTGCGCACCACCCGTGGCGAAGATATCGACGCTGCGTGCGGCCAGTTGGTGGGGCAGGTCAATGACCGCACCCGCCGCAGCGAGCGGTATATTGCTGTGCGTGAGTTGAGTGCCGAGGGCGATGTGGTCCAAAGCGCCGCCACGTCGAACTGATCGGGACTATGTTCATGACCTTGCGTACTGCACTGTTGCTCTGTTTGATTAACGTGCTGGCCGGCTGCGTGTCATCGGGAACCATCAATCCGTTGAGTACCAGCAAGGGCCGCGATGAGGCGCGCGCTGCTTACGTGCAGCTAGGTGTTGGCTATCTACAGCAAGGGCAAACCGAACTGGCCAAGGTTCCGCTGAAAAAAGCCCTTGATATGGACAGCTCGGACCCTGATGCCAATGCGGCGCTAGCTTTGGTCTTTCAGGCCGAAATGGAACCGGATCTAGCAGACAAGCAGTTTCTAAAGGCGCTGTCAGCACGTCCCGGTGACGCGCGAATCCTGAATAATTACGGCAGTTTTCTCTACGAGCAAAAGCGTTACAAAGACGCTTACGAACGATTTCAACAGGCCGCTTCAGATACTTTGTATCCGGAGCGTTCCAGAGTTTTCGAGAGCCTGGGGATGACCTCCATGAAGCTCGAAAAACGCGACGAAGCCCTGGCTTTCTTCACCAAAGCATTGGGCCTCAATCCTCGGCAGCCGAGAACATTGCTGGAAATGGCTGAGTTGTCTTACGAAGACGGGCATTATGTGCCCTCCCGTGATTATTACGACCGTTTTAGCCAGCTGAGCGATCAAAATGCACGTAGTCTATTGCTCGGTACGCGATTGGCTAAACGTTATGGTGATCGCAACAAAGCAGCCAGTTATGCGTTGCAATTAAAAAGACTCTATCCCGGCTCGCCGGAATATCAGCAATACCAGTTGGAGCAATGATGAAAGCGGCGCATCCCGAAGTTGTAGCAGCCACTCGTGTCAACCCTGGCGAAACTTTGCGCCAAGGTCGCGAGAGTAAAAACTGGTCGCTGCCTGATGTGGCTTCGAGGTTAAACCTGACCGTTGCTTTTCTGGGCAACGTGGAAACCGGCGACTTTGAAAAGCTGCCAGGGCATACATTCGCTCGTGGTTATATCCGCGCCTATGCGAAGTTGCTCGGCCTTGATCAAACCGCCCTTGTTCAGCAGTTTGATCATTACACCGGAACTGATTCCCACGGTAGCAACGTACATAGCTTGGGCCGTATCGAGGAACCGGTGCGGCTGTCACACAATATTTTGCGCATCGTCAGCTTGTTGCTTCTGGTAGTGCTGGTAGGTGGTGGCTTTTTCTGGTGGCAGGATCAGGCGTCAATGCGTGGCAAGGAGCTGGTAAACACCAATCTGGAGCATGTCGAAGTCGAAAGTGCTGACGGCACCACTCAGATTCATCCTCTGGATGGGCCGGAAGATCAAGTTGTGGCGGATTCTCAAGGCACTACCTCGACGTTGGCGCTTCCCGCAGGTACCCAAGCGGCCGAGGTTGCGCCCGCCGCGCCGGCGACTTCGGTCGTAGCGCCTTCTGCCAGCGTAACTGCGGCGCCAGTCCATGTTGTACCTGTGACGCCGGCCACCACCGTTTCGCCGACGCCAGCGACCACAATGCCGGTCACCACCTCAGGCGTCCAGCCTACGCCTGAAGCCGGTGCCGGGCTGCTCAATATGCGGTATGTGGCCGATTGCTGGACTCAAGTAACCGACGGCAACGGCAAGGTGCTGCTGAGCGGTGTCAAGCGCAAGGGTGAGAACCTGGACGTCAGCGGCAAGCCGCCGTTCAGTGTGCGACTGGGCTTCGCTCGCGGGGTTCAGTTGACCTATAACGGCCAGGCCGTTGATCTGGCTCCTTTTTCCAGCGGCGAAACTGCTCGCCTAAAATTAGGACAATAATTCATGCACGGCGAATCCCCTATCAAGCGTCGCGAAACGCGTAAAATTTGGGTCGGCTCCGTACCGGTAGGCGGCGATGCACCCATCGCCGTGCAGAGTATGACCAACAGCGACACTAATGACGTGGCCGCCACTGTCGCCCAGATCAATCGTCTGGAAGCAGCGGGCGTGGACATCGTGCGGATCTCAGTACCGGACATGGATGCAGCTGAAGCCTTCGGCCGAATCAAACAGTTGGTCAAAGTGCCGTTGGTGGCTGATATCCATTTTGATTACCGAATCGCCTTGCGCGTCGCCGAGCTGGGCGTCGACTGCTTGCGAATCAACCCAGGCAATATCGGCCGCGAAGATCGGGTTCGAGCCGTTGTGAGCGCTGCCCGTGATCGGGGTATTCCGATCCGTATCGGGGTCAACGCCGGATCGCTGGAAAAAGACCTGCAGAAAAAATACGGTGAGCCGACGCCGGCTGCGCTGGTCGAATCCGCGTTACGCCACGTCGAGCATCTGGATCGTTTGGACTTTCAGGATTTCAAAGTCAGCGTCAAAGCCAGTGATGTGTTCATGGCGGTGGAAGCCTATCGATTGCTGTCCAGGCAAATCAGCCAACCGCTGCATCTGGGTATTACCGAAGCGGGCGGCTTGCGTTCTGGCACTGTGAAATCCGCAGTCGGCCTCGGGATGCTGCTCGCCGAGGGAATTGGCGATACTATCCGCATCTCGCTGGCCGCTGACCCGGTTGAAGAGGTGAAAGTTGGCTATGACATTCTGAAATCGTTGCGCCTTCGTTCTCGTGGGATCAACTTCATCGCCTGTCCGAGCTGCTCGCGGCAGAACTTTGATGTGGTCAAGACCATGAACGAGTTGGAAACGCGCCTTGAAGATTTGTTGGTGCCGCTGGACGTCGCGGTGATCGGTTGTGTGGTTAATGGTCCGGGCGAAGCTAAAGAGGCCCATATCGGCCTCACGGGCGGTACGCCTAACCTGATCTACATCGACGGTAAACCTGCGCAGAAACTGACCAACGATAATTTAGTGGATCAGCTCGAACGCTTGATCCGTCAGAGAGCTGCCGAGAAAGTCGAAGCTGACGCAGCGCTGATCGCGCGCGGCTAATTTAGTTTTTAAGGATTTTTTGTGAGCAAGCCTTTGCAAGCTATTCGGGGCATGAACGACATCCTGCCGGATCAGACGCCGCTGTGGCGCTTTTTTGAAAGTACGGTTTCGCGACTGCTGGATAATTACGGCTACCGTCAGATTCGTATGCCGATTGTCGAGTTCACCGAGCTGTTCAAGCGCTCAATCGGTGAAGTGACCGACATCGTCGAAAAAGAGATGTACACCTTCGAAGACCGTAACGGTGATTCCCTGACCCTGCGGCCTGAAGGTACTGCTGCGTGTGTCCGAGCGGTGCTTGAGCACGGGATTACCGGTGGTGGCCAAGTGCAAAAATTGTGGTACATCGGTCCGATGTTCCGCCACGAACGTCCGCAGAAAGGCCGTTATCGTCAATTTCACCAGATCGGCGTGGAAGTATTCAACCTCGACGGTCCGGACATCGACGCAGAGTTGATCGTGCTGACCTGGCGCTTGTGGGGGTTGCTGGGTATTCGCGACGCGGTCAAATTGGAACTCAACAGCCTGGGCACCAGCGCAGCACGTGCGCGTTATCGCGAGGCTTTGGTTGAATTTCTTTCTGCGCGCTTGAGCGAGCTGGACGAAGACAGTCAGCGTCGTTTGAAGACCAACCCTCTGCGCGTTCTCGACACCAAGAATCCTGAGACTCAAGCAGTCCTGATTGATGCGCCGAAACTGGTGGATTACCTCGATGATGAATCCCGCATCCATTTCGACGGCCTGAAAGCGCGTTTGGATGCTGCCGGTATTCCCTATGTGATCAATCCCAAGCTGGTGCGCGGGCTGGATTACTACAGCAAGACCGTTTTCGAGTGGGTCACCGATCAACTGGGCGCCCAAGGCACTGTATGTGCGGGTGGCCGCTACGACGGTCTGGTCGAGCAAATGGGCGGTAAGCCTACGACCGGAGTTGGTTTTGCAATGGGCATCGAGCGTTTGGTATTGCTCCTCGAAAGTCTCGGGCAGATCCCGGAAGATATCTCGCGTCAGGTCGATGTTTATTTATGTGCCTTTGGTGAAGCGGCCGAATTAGCTGCCTTGGCGCTGACTGAACGTGTGCGTGACCAGTTGCCGAACCTGCGTTTACAGGTAAACGCCGGGGCTGGCAGTTTCAAAAGTCAATTAAAGAAAGCCGACAAGAGCGGTGCGTTGTACACCCTGATCCTGGGCGAAGACGAGTTGGCTCAGCAGGTGGTAGGCGTCAAACCCCTGCGTGGCCAGGGCGAACAACAAAATATTGCTTGGGATGCTCTCTCAGAGCACCTGGCCTCCTGCATTGTGCAGGGTTGAAGCTGATAAACAGCCGATTTAGCGAAAAGGAGTATTGGGGTGTCGCGTACCGAAGATGAAGAGCTGGCAGTGATGAAAGACTGGTGGCAGCGCAACGGCAAACCCTTGGTCACCGGCTGTCTGGTCGTGACGATCGTGGTGCTTGGCTGGCAGGCTTGGCACAGGTATCAAACGAGTCAGTCACAAGGTGCATCGATGCTTTATCAAGCATTGCTGGAAACCACGCTGACTCCGAATGGTCAGCCTGATGCCGCGCGCGTTGCGGATATCTCCAGCAAGCTAAAAAGCGATTTTGGCGGCACGGCTTATGCTCAATACGGCAGGTTGCTCGTCGCGAAAGTTGCGGTCGATACCGGCAAGCTGGATGATGCGGCAGCTGAACTCAAGGCCGTGGTCGACAAGCCTGTTAGTGAGGCGCTGGGTGAAGTTGCGCGCCAACGCTTGGCTCGCGTCTTGGCTGCACAGAATAAGGTTGATGACGCCCTGAAGCTGCTCGATGGCGATGCTGACAAGGCATTTCTGGCCAGCCGCGAAGAACTTAAAGGCGATTTGCTGGTACAGCTTGGCCGTACCGATGACGCTCATGCTGCTTATGAAAAAGCCAAATCCGCGCTGTCAGAAGAAGCGGCGGTAGGTGGCCTACAAATGAAGCTAGACGACCTGGCGAAAGGGGATGCGTGACGTGATGCGTTGGAAACATGCAGCATTGCTGGCCCTGGCCCTTTTGGCCGCGGGTTGCAGCAGCAATGGTAAAAAAGAATTGCCCCCAGCCGAGCTGACTGACTTCAAAGAAGAAGTAGTTTTGCAAAAGGAATGGAGCCGCTCCATCGGTGACGGTCAAGGCGACATCTATAACATGCTGACTCCGGCAATCGACGGCGAGCATATCTATGCCGCCGACGTGAAGGGCGTGATCATGTCGCTGGACCGCAATACCGGTGACGTTGTCTGGAAGAAAGCCCTCGAGTTGCCTGTTTCCGGTGCCGTTGGTTCGGGCTACGGGCTGATCATGCTCGGTACGCTAAAGGGTGAAGTCGTCGTATTGGACGCCACCACCGGTGACATAAAATGGCGTGCTCGCGCTACCAGCGAGATATTGTCAGCACCCGCCACCAACGGTGATGTTGTCGTCGTCCAGACTCAGGATGACCGTGTGATCGGCTATGACGCCGCCACTGGTACCCAGCGCTGGATCTACGAAAGCACCCCGGCGCTACTGACATTGCGTGGTACTGGTGCACCGATCGTCACTAACCACCTTGCATTGGCCGGGTTGTCGACGGGTAAGGTAGTAGCGTTGAACACCAGCAACGGCGTTCCAATATGGGAGCAGCGCGTTGCGATCCCACAAGGTCGCTCGGAGCTTGATCGTGTCGTTGATATCGACGGCGGCCTGTTGCTGTCGGCCGACAAGGTTTACGTTGCGACCTATCAGGGCCGAGTTGCTGCTCTGGATCTGGAAAGCGGTCGTATTCTTTGGCAGCGAGACGCCTCTAGCTACTCGGGTGTTGCCCAAGGATTTGGTAGCGTTTATGTGACCTTGGCAAACGGCACAGTGCAAGGTATTGATGAGCGTTCGACAACTGCTCTCTGGAGCAATGACTCGTTGGCTCGCCGCCAATTGGGTGCGCCTGAAGTGTTTTCCAGCTACGTGGCAGTCGGCGATATGGAAGGCTATCTGCACCTGTTGAGCCAGGTGGATGGGCGTTTCGTAGGTCGTGAAAAAATTGATGGCAATGGCCTGCGCGCCCGTCCGTTAGTTGATGGCGACACCATTTACGTTTTTGGCAACAGCGGCAAGCTGGAAGCCTTGAAGATCAAGCAGTAACTGTCTATGCGTGAGGTCGCTGTCTATGCTTGAGGCATATGACCTCTCATAACCTTGCTTCGGCAAGGCTCGCGGCACTTCAAGTGCCGCTCCGAACACCGGCCGCTGCCCTGCAGCGGCCTTTGTATTTTCTGAAATAACGAAGTGGAGAGCCGCATGGTTCCCGTAATCGCCCTGGTGGGCCGACCGAACGTCGGCAAGTCCACCTTATTCAACCGCCTGACCAGGACTCGCGACGCTATCGTCGGCGATCTGTCCGGTCTGACCCGTGATCGCCAATACGGTGAGGCCAAGTGGCAAGGGCGTTCCTACATTCTGGTCGACACCGGCGGTATCTCTGGTGATGAGCATGGCATGGACGAAAAGATGGCCGAGCAGTCGCTGCTGGCCATCGAAGAAGCCGATGTTGTGTTGTTCCTGGTAGATGCTCGCGCCGGTTTCACCGCTGCTGACCAGATGATCGGCGAGCATCTGCGCAAGCGGGGCAAGCGCTCCTACGTGGTTGCCAACAAGGTCGACAACATCGACCCGGAAATGGCCCGCGCTGAATTCAGTCCGTTAGGCATGGGCGACGCTATACCGGTTGCCGGCGCGCACGGTCGTGGCATCACCCAGATGCTGGAAATCGCCTTGGGAGATTTCCCGAAAGATCCTGAAGAAGAAATCGACGAAGAACACGTCGAGGAAGGTCAGGAAGCCAAGCGTATTCCGGGCCCGAGCGAAAAAGACGGCATCAAGATCGCAATCATCGGCCGTCCTAACGTCGGTAAATCGACACTGGTCAACCGCATGCTCGGTGAAGACCGGGTCATCGTCTATGACGAGCCGGGCACCACCCGTGACAGCATCTATATCCCGTTCCAGCGCGGTGATGAGAAGTACACGCTGATCGACACCGCAGGTGTGCGCAAGCGCGGCAAGGTCCACGAGGAAGTTGAAAAATTCTCCGTGGTCAAAACCCTGCAAGCGATCAAAGACTCCAACGTCGTCATTTTTGTGATGGATTCGCGCGAAGGCGTGGTTGACCACGATCTCAACCTGTTGGGCTTCGTGCTGGAATCGGGTCGTGCGTTGGTTATCGCGTTGAACAAGTGGGATGGCATGACGCCGAGCGAGCGCGACTACGTCAAGGTCGAGCTACAACGTCGGTTGTTCTTCGTCGACTTCGCCGACATCCACTTCATCTCGGCGCTGCACGGCACTGGCGTGGGCAACCTTTACCAGTCGGTGCAAAACTCATTCATGTCTGCGGTTACCCGCTGGCCGACCAACCGTCTGACCCAGATTCTCGAAGACGCCGTCACCGAGCATGCACCGCCGATGGTTGGCAGCCGCCGCATCAAGCTGCGCTACGCTCACCTGGGTGGTGCCAACCCGCCGTTGATCGTGATCCACGGTAACCAGGTTGAAAAAGTTCCCAAATCTTATGTTCGCTATCTGGAAAACACCTACCGCCGGGTCTTGAAACTGGTCGGTACGCCAATCCGGATCGAGTTCAAAGGTGGCGAGAACCCGTATGAAGGCAACAAAAACACGCTGACAGACCGTCAGGTCAACAAAAAGCGTCGAATGATGTCGCACCACAAGAAAGCCGACAAAAAGCGCAAAGATAAGCGCTGATTGTGTAACGGACTTTTTCAAGAAAGGCGCCAATGGCGCCTTTTTTTATGCGCGCAGTATGGGCTATCCTGCTGCTTCTCACGCCGTCGTAGAGTCGGGTGCCAGCAAGGAAATAGCCGATGATCATCAGTAAATTGCCGAACGTTGGCACCACCATCTTCACCACCATGTCTCAGCTCGCCACCCAGACGGGTGCAATCAATTTGTCTCAAGGCTTTCCGGATTTTGATGGCCCGCAGTCGCTGCGCGATGCCGTTGGTCGCCATATCGCCGAAGGGCACAACCAGTATTCGCCAATGACTGGGCTGCCTGCTTTACGCCAACAAGTTGCGGCTAAAATCGCTCGCAGCTACGGTCGTCAGGTCGATGCCGACACTGAAATCACCATCACCCCGGGCGCCACCCAAGCGATCTTTTGCGCGATCCAAACGGTGATAAATCCTGGCGACGAAGTGATCGTATTCGACCCGTGCTATGACAGTTATGAGCCCTCGGTTGAACTGGCTGGAGGCCGTTGCGTGCATGTACAGCTGGATGCCAAAGATTTTGCGATCGATTGGCAAAAACTGGGTGATGCCATCAGCCCTCGTACTCGAATGATCATCCTCAACAGTCCGCATAACCCAACGGGTGCGCTGGTTACCCGTGATGAACTTGATCGACTGGCTGCCTTGATCGCCAATCGCGACATCTACTTGGTCAGCGATGAAGTCTATGAACACTTGGTATTCGATGGTGTGAAACACGCCAGCGTGCTGGCCCATCAAGAGCTTTATCAGCGTTCGTTTGTGGTCAGCTCGTTCGGCAAGACTTATCACGTCACCGGTTGGAAAACCGGATACGTCGTCGCACCGCCAGCGCTGACGGCCGAATTGCGTAAGATCCACCAATACGTGAGTTTTTGTGGTGTGACGCCGTTGCAATACGCGCTGGCTGACTTTATGGCCGAGTGTCCCGAACACGTCGAAGAACTGCCAGCGTTCTATCAAGCCAAGCGCGACCTGTTCTGCGACTTGTTAGCGCCCTCGCGCTTTACCTTCGACCGTGTGGACGGGACGTACTTTCAGTTGGTGGACTATTCAAATATTCGTCCCGACTTAAATGACGTGGACATGTCGTTGTGGATGACCCGTGAGCATGGTGTTGCCAGCATTCCAGTGTCGGTGTTTTACCAGTCCCCGCCGCAGGGTCAGCGGCTGATTCGTCTGTGTTTCGCCAAACGCGAGGAGACGTTGCGTCAAGCAGCGACACAACTATGCGCGATCTAAGCGAGTTACCTAACCTTAACGTTGCATTGGTCCAGACCACATTGGTGTGGCACAACCGCCAAGCCAACCACGACCATTTCGAGCTGCTGCTTGACCAGGCCTCAGGCGCTGATTTGGTGGTGCTGCCGGAGATGTTCACCACCGGCTTCACCATGGAATCCGAAGCCCAAGCGGAACCCGAGCAGGGGCCTACGGTGACATGGATGTTAGCTCAGGCGAAAAAGCTTAACGCCGTCATCACGGGTAGCATCATTGTGCGTGTTGCTGACGGTAGCCATCGCAACCGTCTGCTGTGGGCGCGACCTGATGGCGAGGTTCTGCACTACGATAAGCGCCATTTGTTCCGTATGGCGGGGGAGCACAAACACTACACACCCGGCGAGCAGCAGGTTCAGTTCGAATTGAAAGGCTGGAGGATCAGGCCGTTGATTTGCTATGACCTGCGTTTCCCCGTCTGGAGTCGCGACGCACAGGACACCGATTTACTGCTGTACACCGCCAACTGGCCCGGCGCCCGACGCCTGCACTGGAACCGACTGTTACCCGCCCGCGCCATCGAAAACCTGTGTTATGTCGCGGCGGTTAACCGTGTTGGTGTTGATGGCAAAGGCTTCGCCTACACCGGCGATAGCCATGTGTTTGATTTTCAGGGTGAGAGTCTGTTGAGTGCCGGCGAAGCCGATGGGGTCTTTCACGTCAGCCTCAATGCTGCCGACTTGGCTGCGTATCGCACGCGCTTCCCGGCTAATCTCGATGCGGATGTGTTTGAGCTGCACTGATCCTGATATTGAAAAGTGAACTGCGGCCCAGACAAAAAAATGGCCCCGAAGCGTTAACTTCGGGGCCATTTTTATTTCACGGCGTTTAGATCAAGCCGCTTTGGCTTCGGCCTGGCACAGCGAACGGTTCAATGCGCTAAACAGTGCACGGAAGCTCGCGGTAGTGATGTTTTCATCGACACCCACGCCATGCACCGCACGATCACCGTTAACCCGCAGCTCGATGTAGGCAGCGGCCTTGGCCGTGGTCCCCGCACCAATCGCGTGTTCGTTGTAGTCCATGATTTCCACGGACACTGGCAGCCCGGCGACCAGCGCTTCCAGCGCACCTTTGCCCTTGCCGCGCCAATGCTGAGTTTCACCTTCGCAGTGAACTTCGGCATCTACAGCACTGGTGCCATTCTCTTCCTGCAGCCTGTGGCTGAGCAGAGCGTAGGGTGCATTGGCTTGCAGGTATTCACGGTGCAGCAAGCTGTAGATCTGCTGCGCAGTCATTTCCAGGCCCAGACGGTCGGTTTCACCTTGAACCACTTGGCTGAACTCGATCTGCATCCGGCGAGGCAGGCAAATGCCATATTCCTGTTCCAGCAAGTAAGCGATACCGCCTTTACCTGATTGGCTGTTGACCCGAATCACTGCCTCATAGCTACGGCCGATGTCAGCGGGATCAATTGGCAGGTAAGGCACTTCCCACAAGGTGTCTGGCTGTTGCTGAGTGAAACCTTTACGAATCGCGTCTTGGTGCGACCCGGAGAACGCCGTGTGCACCAAGTCGCCCACATACGGATGGCGGGGGTGAACCGGAATCTGGTTGCACTCTTCGACGACTTTGCGCACGCCATCAATATCAGAGAAGTCCAATTGTGGGTTGATGCCTTGGGTATAGAGGTTCAGTGCCACGGTGACCAGATCGACATTGCCGGTGCGCTCGCCGTTACCGAACAGGCAGCCTTCGACGCGATCAGCGCCGGCCATCAGGCCCAATTCAGTGGCTGCGACGCCGGTGCCACGGTCGTTGTGGGTGTGCAGGCTTATCAGCACGCTGTCGCGACGGTTGATATGACGGCCGAACCACTCGATTTGATCCGCGTAAATGTTAGGTGTCGCCACTTCAACAGTGGCTGGCAGGTTAAGGATGACCTTGTTCTGCGGCGTCGGATTCCATACTTCGATCACCGCGTCACACACTTCTTTGGCGAACTCGAGTTCAGTGGCGCTGAAGGTTTCCGGCGAGTACTCAAAGGTCCACTGCGTCTCTGGCTGCTCGGCGGCAAACTTGACGAACAATTTGGCGGCGCTGACAGCGATCTCTTTTACCCCGGCTTTGTCCTGATTGAAGACAATGCGGCGGAACGACGGCGAGGTGGCGTTATACAGATGAACGATGGCTTTCTTCGCCCCGCGCAGTGATTCAAAGGTGCGTGCAATCAAGTCTTCACGGCCCTGGGTCAGCACCTGAATGGTGGTGTCATCCGGAATGTGATTGCCTTCGATCAGGGTACGAACGAAATCAAAGTCGGTTTGCGATGCGGCCGGGAACGATGCTTCAATTTCCTTGACGCCCACCGCGACCAGGGTCTTCCAGAATCGCAGCTTTTTAACTGCGTCCATCGGCTCGATCAGCGACTGATTGCCATCGCGAAGGTCGGAGCTGCACCAGATAGGCGCCATGGTAATAGTCTTCGACGGCCAGGTACGATCAGGCAGATCAATGGTTGGGAACGCGCGGTACTTGGTCGATGGATCGTTGAGCATCGTCATTGGGAAATCCTTTTTTGTTCGGGCCGGAAAGAGGCGGCCTACCGTTGAAATGGAAGAGCGAGCTGAGGCATAGCGTTTAGCGTGGCAGTCGTGAACTGACGAGGCTAAGGCAGCTGTGTTGACGCAGTAGAATGAGGGTGTTTGGCGTTTTCATACCGCCAACCGTAACCATTGAGATTGAAGTTGGCAAGCAGTGCTGAAAAATTGAGATAAGTTCTCTATTTTTCGATTTTTAACGAATTTCATAGCGCAATTTTGGCGCAAGCTGCGGTGTTATTGCGCATTTGATAAAGCAGCTGCATGTTTCTGCGGCGCAGTAGTTCATATAGGTCAGGACTGCTTGGAGTCATCAACGCCGAAACGCCCCAATGAAAATAACCGGATTTAGATCAATCCAAAAGGGAAAGGGTGACCGGTGCCAAATGGTTATCTTCGACCCGTACGTGCAGTTCACCTTCACCGAGCCGCGCCGTTAGTCGCTGCCCGTTATGAGTTTGTTCGGCGCTGCGAATCGCGTGACCGCGCTCATCAAGCAAAATGCTGTAACCACGGCTCAAGGTCGCCAGCGGACTGACCACGTGCAAAGTCTGCACCTGACTTTGGAGCTGTAAACGACGGTTTTTAAGCATTTCACGCATGGCACGCGGCAGGCGTTCGGAAAGACCGTCCAGCCGTTGCTTCAAAAAGGCCAGGGTGCGCCCAGGATGTTGCGCCGCAAGACGGGTCTCCAGATGGGCCAGGCGTACTGCGCGTTTATGCGCGTGCTGTTCGAAGGCTCGACGTAGACGCATGTCCAAATCATCCAGACGCTGTGCTTGTTGGCGCAGACGTTCGCCAGGATGACGCAAGCGTCTAGACATGCCTTCCAGACGTAGGCGATCACGCATCAGCCGGTCTTGAATGCGTGCCACCAAGCGGCGCTTCAGACTATCAACTCGCCTATATAAGTCATTGGAGTCCGGGGCTAGCAGCTCTGCGGCGGCCGATGGGGTGGGCGCACGCACGTCCGCCACGAAATCACTGATTGAGACATCGGTTTCGTGTCCGACAGCGCTGACGATAGGGGTCACACAGGCGTCGATGGCGCGGGCCACGGCTTCTTCGTTAAAGCACCATAAGTCTTCCAGTGATCCACCGCCTCGGGCCAGGATCAGGGCGTCAAAACCTTGGGCGTCGGCCAGCTTTAGCGCTCGGACGATCTGCGCAATCGCCTCGCGGCCTTGCACCGCAGTGGGAATCAACGTCAGCCGGACCTGAGGCGCGCGGCGGCGAAACACGCTGATGATGTCGCGAATCACCGCGCCTGTGGGCGAGCTGATAATACCAATACGCTGTGGATGCAACGGCAGCGGCACTTTGCGTTCGGCGCTGAACAGGCCTTCGGCATTGAGCTTTTCTTTCAAGGCGTCGAAGGCCAGACGCAGGGCACCTTCGCCAGCGGGTTCAACCGTATCGAGAATCAGTTGATAGTCGCCACGTCCTTCAAACAGCGAGACCTTGCCCCGTACCCTTACCGCCAAGCCATCTTTCAATACCTGCCGAACCCGCACTGCGTTCTGCCGGAACAGCGCGCAACGCACTTGGGCGCCGCTATCCTTGAGGGTGAAATACACGTGGCCGGAGGCCGGGCGGGACAAGTTGGAGATTTCGCCCTCTACCCAGATATTGCTGAACACGTCCTCCAGCAGCACGCGCGCACGACCGTTGAGTTGGCTCACGGTAAGGACTTCTCGGTCGAGGCCGAGTCTTGCGAAGGGGTCTTTAATCATGACTGGCATGATACACGCAGCGGATGGGATCGCTAAACCAGGCCGTCAGCTCAAAATCTCTCCATAGCGCTGAACATTGCTAAAGTCAGCGCCCGTACTCAGGACGCTTATCTATGCCCCTTTCCGACATCGCTACATTGTTCAATCAGTTGGAATTCACGCCGCTGGATTGGTTGATTATAGAGGTGGGGGTAACGGCGGCTTACATCGTGTTTGGCATCGCCGGGTTTGGTACTGCGCTGATCGCCGGGCCGATCCTGATCAACTTCATGTCTCTGTCGCGGATCATTCCGTTGCTGGTGTTGCTGGATTTCATCGCAGCGTTCGGCAATCTGCTGCCTTCGCGCCAATCCGTGGTCAAAAGCGAATTGCTGCGCCTGCTGCCCTGCATGGCGATTGGTTGCACCCTTGGCGTGGTGTTTTTGCTTAACTTGAAAGCCAATGTGTTGCTGTTATTGATGGGGCTGTTCATCACCGCTTATGCGTTATATAGCCTATTGGTCAAAGTGCGCCCGGCTCAACTGGCGGCGGGGTGGGCGATACCGATGGGTACGGTGGGCGGATTGTTTGGGGCGCTGTTCGGCAGCGGCGGATTTTTATATGCGATCTACCTCAACAGCCGCTTGGGCTCCAAAGAACAAGTGCGGGCGACCCAGGCCGCGTTGATCAGTTGTAGCACCATAGTCCGTTTAAGCCTGTTTCTGATCGCGGGCGTATACGCTGAAGTTTCTTTATTTTTGCTGGCGACCTGTCTGTTTCCGGCCATGGTGCTGGGTTCGTGGACGGGCCGCTCGTTGAGCATGAAGCTGTCCCGTGAAACCTTCGTACGATTGATCATTTGGCTAGTATTGGCCAGCGGAATTGCGCTGATTGCCCGCTACATTTCCCTTTCGACCAGCACTTGACCTGATGCCGCGAGGGATTAAGCTGCCTTGTTCTTAACGCGTCGCAACAGGCAGTACCATGAATTCGCAGAGCATTATTGTCCCGAAAATCTCCACGCTGGCGGTTCACGAACCACGGGCGCGGGCTATTGTGCGCTGGTTGGTGCGCAAAAATATCATCGAAGAAGCGCCGACTACTTGCGGTCGAAGCGGCAATCGCATGGCCCACGCCATTGCGCCGGGCGCGGCCAATGTTGTGCTGCATCCTGAAGCGCTTCCCTTCAGCGAGCCAATCAACGGCTTGGAAATAATCACCCATCGCTGCATCTACACCCCGGCTAAGGGATTTCTTGAAGAGGCGGGCTGCGCCGAATGCCGTAAAGAAGTGGGTGAGGCGTTATTTGAAAGCCTTGAAGACTGGATGCCGGGGCGCACCGACAACTTCGTCTGCCCGGAATGCGGGCACGAAGACGACATCAACGGGTTCTTGTTCTTGCAGCCCTGCGCGTTTTCCAACCTGGGCTTTATCTTCAATAACTGGGCAGAAGCCGGGTTCCAGCAGAATTTCATCGACGAGTTCGCAGATTGGCTCGACAGTCCCGTGGCTTGGGTCAGGGTCGAGCTTTGACCCGGCCCCACACATACAAGGAGCCAACTTGTTGGCGAAGCGTTGTGTCAGACAGGCTGCACCAAGCCTCTCGCCAGAAAGTTGGCTCTATAGAGATCGGTGGCGGTGGTAAAAATAGCCTGAGGTTTACATTGAGCCGACAGGCATGTCTGGGTACAATGACGCGCTTCCAATTTCCCGCTCGGGAGCCCCCGCATGCTGCGTATCAGCCAAGAAGCTCTAACCTTCGACGACATTCTCCTAGTGCCCGGTTATTCCGAGGTACTTCCTAACGAAGTTAGTTTGAAGACACGTTTGACACGTGGCATCGAGCTGAACATTCCGCTGGTTTCTGCCGCAATGGATACCGTTACCGAAGCCCGATTGGCGATTGCCATGGCTCAGGAAGGCGGCATCGGCATTATCCATAAGAACATGACCATCGAGCAGCAAGCTGCCGAAGTGCGCAAGGTCAAGAAATTCGAAGCGGGTGTCGTCAAAGATCCGATCACCATCGAGGCGGACGCCACGGTTCGTGACCTGTTTGAACTGACACGCTTGCATAATATCTCCGGCGTACCGGTACTGCACCATGGCGACCTGGTCGGCATCGTGACGTCCCGCGACGTGCGCTTCGAAACCCGTCTGGATGCTACCGTTCGTGAAGTGATGACGCCAAAAGAGCGTTTGGTCACCGTCCGTGAAGGCGCCGACAAGTACGAAGTGCGCGATTTGCTGCACAAGCACCGCTTGGAAAAAGTCCTGATCGTCGACGCCAACTTCGCCCTTAAGGGCATGATGACCGTCAAGGACATCGAAAAAGCCAAGGCCTATCCGCTGGCGAGCAAAGATGACCAAGGTCGTCTTCGCGTTGGCGCAGCAGTCGGCACCGGCAAAGACACTGGCGAGCGCGTTGCAGCCCTGGTTCTGGCAGGTGTGGATGTGGTGGTGGTCGATACGGCCCACGGCCATTCCAAAGGCGTGATTGATCGCGTCCGTTGGGTTAAAGAGAATTTCCCTGAAGTACAGGTCGTTGGCGGCAACATTGCCACGGGCGCTGCTGCCAAGGCATTGGTTGCTGCTGGCGCCGATGCGGTAAAGGTTGGCATCGGTCCAGGCTCCATTTGCACTACTCGCATCGTTGCCGGTGTAGGCGTGCCGCAAATCAGCGCCATCGCCAACGTTGCTGCAGCCCTTGAAGGCACCGGTGTTCCATTGATCGCCGATGGCGGCATCCGTTATTCGGGTGACCTGTCCAAAGCCATCGTCGCAGGTGCTTCCTGCGTCATGATGGGCTCGATGTTCGCTGGTACCGAAGAGGCTCCGGGCGAAATCGAACTGTTCCAGGGCCGCTCGTACAAGGCTTACCGCGGTATGGGGTCGCTAGGCGCCATGTCCCAGGCGCAAGGCTCTTCCGACCGCTACTTCCAGGATTCTTCAGAAGGCGCCGAGAAGCTGGTGCCGGAAGGTATCGAAGGCCGAGTCGCCTACAAAGGCTCGCTCTCGGCTATCGTTCACCAACTGATGGGCGGCCTGCGATCGTCGATGGGTTACACCGGCAGCGCCGACATTGAAGAGATGCGCACCAAGCCAGAATTCGTGCGTATTACCGGTGCTGGAATGGCTGAATCCCACGTCCACGACGTGCAGATCACCAAAGAAGCGCCGAACTACCGCGTCGGCTAAAAGCGCTGTTTAGCTGTTCCTGTGGGACCGAGTAAATTCGGTCCCACAATCTATCCGGGGCTGCTAGCAGCCCCGTGTTGTTCCTGATTTTCCGACGAGAACGAGAAGAGTCATGGCCCTCGACATTCACGCCCACCGCATCCTGATCCTCGACTTCGGCTCGCAGTACACCCAACTGATCGCCCGCCGCGTGCGTGAGATCGGCGTGTATTGCGAACTGCATCCGTTTGACATGGACGACGAAGCGATTCGCGAATTCAACCCGCGCGGGATCATCCTCGCTGGCGGCCCAGAGTCCGTTCATGAAGCCGGCAGCCCACGAGCGCCGCAAGCGTGTTTCGACCTGAACGTTCCCATTTTCGGCATCTGCTACGGCATGCAGACCATGGCTGAGCAGCTGGGTGGCCGCGTGCAAGGCTCCGAGATGCGCGAGTTCGGTTACGCCCGTGTTGATGTGGTCGGCAAAAGCCGCATCCTGGACGGCATCGAAGACCACATCGACCTTGATGGTGTTCTGGGCCTAGACGTTTGGATGAGCCACGGCGACAAAGTGACTGAAATCCCGGAAGGCTTCCACCTGCTGGCCAGCACCCCAAGCTGCCCAATCGCTGGCATGGCCGACGATAAGCGTGGCTATTACGGCGTGCAGTTCCATCCGGAAGTAACCCACACCAAGCAGGGCGGGCGCATTCTGTCGCGCTTCATCCTCGACATCTGCGGCTGCGAAGCGCTATGGACTCCGTCGCACATCGCTGACGACGCCATTGCCAGCATCCGCGCTCAAGTTGGCACTGACAACGTACTGCTTGGTCTGTCTGGTGGCGTCGATTCTTCGGTGGTCGCGGCGTTGCTGCACAAAGCCATTGGTGACCAGCTGACCTGCGTCTTTGTCGACAACGGCCTGCTGCGCCTGCATGAAGGCGAGCAAGTGATGGCCATGTTCGCTGAGAACATGGGCGTCAAAGTGATTCGCGCCAACGCTGCGGATCAGTTCCTCAACAACCTGGCAGGCGAAAGCGATCCGGAGAAAAAGCGCAAGATCATCGGTCGCACTTTCATCGATGTGTTTGACGCTGAATCCTGCAAGTTGGACAACATCAAGTACCTGGCCCAAGGCACCATTTACCCGGACGTGATCGAGTCGGCTGGCGCTAAAAGTGGCAAGGCCCATGTAATCAAGTCGCACCACAACGTGGGTGGTTTGCCGGACGAGATGAACCTCAAACTGGTCGAGCCACTGCGCGAGTTGTTTAAGGACGAAGTCCGTCGCTTGGGTCTTGAACTGGGTCTGCCGTACGACATGGTTTATCGTCACCCATTCCCAGGCCCAGGCTTGGGTGTGCGGATTCTCGGTGAAGTTAAAAAGGAATACGCCGACCTGCTGCGTCGTGCCGACCACATCTTCATCGAAGAATTGCGCAAGGCCGACTGGTATCACAAAGTCAGCCAAGCGTTCGTGGTGTTCCAGCCAGTGAAATCGGTTGGCGTAGTCGGCGATGCACGTCGCTACGCGTGGGTCGTTGCCTTGCGAGCGGTTGAAACCGTCGACTTCATGACCGCACGTTGGGCGCACCTGCCTTACGAACTGCTGGAAGTAGTCAGTGGCCGGATCATCAATGAAATCGAAGGCATCTCCCGCGTCACCTACGACGTGTCGAGCAAGCCGCCAGCGACCATTGAGTGGGAGTAGGTATTGGTTGTAACTATTTGATTTATCTAAATATATTCAATAGTTACGAGTCTTTCTACGTCATTAATGGCGCTGTCCACGGTGTGCAGCGCAGCATCCTCAGCCAGTGTATCGACACCGTGTTCGGTTGGGCGATGCCGCCGCCGCCAATTGATGAGGTCGCTCGGCCTCATCTCACGCTGCATTTTCAACTCGTCAATTTTTGACGCTCGCGGCGCTCCCAAGCGATACCTGGCTCACGAGCCTTAATATAATATTCATCCTTGTTAACCTTATTGTCCTTAAGGCTCACGCTGAAGCGCTTTAATTTTATTTGGTGCGCGCTTAATAAGTGCTATCGTGAACCTTAAATTATTTAATGCTAATGGTGGTGAGTCTTAATGGACGGCTTTTTCCCCGTCGCTTGCGCTGATAGGCTAAGTAAAATCGGGCTTCTAGTTAAAGCCAAGCGCCTTGCGTTAGGCGTGCGCCAATCGGACCTAAAAGTCACACTTGGCGTCTCGGAGCACACGCTCCGCAAGATTGAGGGTGGATCTGAACTCGTGGATCTTCGGTCGTTCATGTTGGTGCTGTGGAAGTTGGGAATCACAGAAACGGTTTTCGCTTCCCTGGAAGGAATCGAAAAAACGTCCGAAATCACCCGCTTTACCTACGAAGGCGAATCCCACCACGCCATAGCAACAAAGCGTGTGCGACTGCCTAAATCCAAGCCCGAGGATTTCTGATGTCGCGTGCTTACATCTACATGGATCATCCCGAAACCGGCGAGCTTCTGACCCTCGGAAGGCTGGCCTTGACAGGGAGCACGGGTGAGTTTCTCTATGCGCCCGAATTAGTTAAGCGCGGGGGTTGGGTGCCTGACCCCATCAACTATCCATTGCGCGCCGAGCTTTACACCGGAATTACGAAGAACCGTGGCGTTCCCGGCTTCATCAATGACGCGATGCCCGACGGTTGGGGCGAGCGATTGCTCCATCGCGCATATGGAAGAGATCTTGGTCCAATCGATTTTTTGCTCAAGTCGCCGAACAGCGACCGGATTGGGAACTTGATGGCTGGAACCGCGGCGGCACCGGCACCGGGCTTAGGTGGGGGAGCAGTTCCAACTTTGCGCGGATTGGCAAAATTTGTTGAGGCCTGTGAAGCCGTTTACGACGGGCAGCTCGAAGATGAGGCGATAATCACGCTCAACATTCGCCAGCAGCGGTCGGCACTCGGCGGTGCGCGCCCGAAACGAACCCTGCAAGACAACGGAATGTTGATCCTGGCCAAGCCAAGAGATCGGTTCGATAACTACGACTATCCATCGATTGAGTATGCGTGCATGACTTTCGCGGCATCGAAGGGATTGAGCGTCGCGAAGACGGCCCTTCACGCCGAGTCCCCAACCACCCTGCTAGTGGAGCGCTTTGACCGAACTCCGATTGCTGAAGGTGCGAAACGTATCCCGATGCTCAGCGCATTGACCTTGCTGAATGCTGATTGGAATGAGCCGTACCATCGTGACTGGTTGTACGCGGGCATGGCCGATGAGATGCGCCGACGTGGTGTTCCTGATGAGGACTTGCATGAGCTGTTCAGGCGCATGTGCTACAACGCACTGGTTGGAAATAGCGACGATCACCCGCGTAACCATGCAGTAATTTTAATCCACGGCCAGTGGCGCCTTTCACCCATGTATGACGTTCTGCCGATTCTGGAGGAAGGTCCAGCTAAGGCGTTAGCCATGGCGGTTGGAAGTGACGGCCCCCAAGTGAGTCGCTCCAACTTACTCAGCCATCACACACACTTTGCGCTTGAGCGTGAGCACGCCGAGCATCTCCTTGATGAGGTAGCAAGCTGGGAAGAAGAGTTGAAGGACTACTACAGCCAATGGCTTAAAGGTGGAGACCTGCAAATGGCACGCGAAGCCACCAGCTCAGAGCGAATGCTCAGGTAAGCAAGAGCTTATGAGTTTGAAAGTGGTTTCCAAGGTTGGGCGCGTGCGGTGTGGTGGCCGATGATCAGACCGCACGAGTAAGCCTCAACCCTTCTTTACAAACTCCGATTTCAGTTTCATCGCGCCGATGCCGTCGATCTTGCAGTCGATATCGTGGTCGCCGTCCACCAAGCGGATGTTCTTGACCTTGGTTCCGACTTTAACCACCAGTGACGAGCCTTTGACCTTGAGGTCTTTGATAACGGTAACGGTGTCGCCGTCTTGCAGGGTATTGCCTACCGAATCCTTGATGACTT
Source organism: Pseudomonas sp. 10S5 (assembly GCF_035019745.1). NCBI lineage: Bacteria > Pseudomonadati > Pseudomonadota > Gammaproteobacteria > Pseudomonadales > Pseudomonadaceae > Pseudomonas > Pseudomonas sp. 10S5. The sequence goes on along the minus strand of NZ_JASJVL010000006.1, from coordinate 182,080 downwards.
TGACGTCGTCAGAGGCATCGGTTGCGCCGTCAGCGGTCCACTCGTTGGCGCATTCCGGACAGACGAATTGGGTGCCGTCTTCGTAGGTGTATTCGGAATTGCATTTGGGGCACGGCGGTAAGCTCACGGCGTTTCTCGCATCTGAAGATAATAGACGCAGGATTATAAGGGTTTTTAAGGGGGTAGGGTGCCGACTCGTGATAAACGCTCAGCAATAAGCAATATCCGATCCACTTGCATGGGATGAGCTTCAAGGTCATCGTCTCGAACCGTAAAGCCATCATTCCGTATTTCACCGATACCTACTTGTTAGGTAAAAACGAGCGTGCTCGTGTGGCACAGGTGGCCGATAATCCCGGCATCTGGATGTTTCACGTCATGTGATCGATCACATGGAAACCGGGCTTATGGCCGCAATTGAGGTGTCCTGATGAGGCAGCCACAGATTATTGATCGCAGTCAGGACCAGTTTTTTATGCGCGAAGCGCTGGCCTTGGCCGCCCAAGGCGGGGCGCTGGGCGAGGTGCCCGTGGGCGCGGTAGTGGTGCAAAACGGCGAGATTATTGGTCGCGGTTTTAACTGCCCCATCAGCGGTCATGATCCTAGCGCACATGCGGAAATGGTCGCAATCCGGGCGGCGGCACAGGCCTTGGGTAATTATCGGCTCTCGGGCGCCACGCTCTACGTGACCCTTGAGCCGTGCAGCATGTGCGCTGGGCTGATCGTGCATTCACGAATCGCCCGGGTCGTATACGGCGCACCTGAACCCAAGGCCGGTATTGTGCAGAGCCAGGGTCAGTTTTTTACCCAGGGGTTTCTCAACCATAGGGTGCTGTTCGAAGGCGGCGTATTGGCCCAAGAATGCGGCGCGATGTTGAGTGAGTTCTTCAAGGCGCGGCGGGCGAAGGGCTGAACCTCACAGAAAACTCTGAAACCAGCTGTTCAGCGGGCGTACAGAATTTTATGGGTTACAGCGAAGGATTTTCTTCGGTCGGTTTGGTTTTGTCGACTCCCGGCACGTGCAGGTTGCCGTCGGCCACTTGACTGCCCTCGAGCTGTGGCTGAGTCACCCAAGTGAGGATGTCGTAATAGCGGCGGATGTTCGCGACAAAAGTTACCGGTTCGCCACCGCGGGCGTAGCCGTAGCGGGTTTTGCTGAACCACTTCTTTTGCGCCAGACGCGGCAGCATTTTTTTCACGTCGAGCCATTTATTGGGGTCCATTCCTTCGGCTTCCGCCATCTTTCGCGCGTCGTCCAAATGCCCGCTGCCAACGTTGTAAGCGGCCAATGCAAGCCAGGTTCGATCCGGCTCCTCAATCTTGTCATCCAACTGATCTTTCATGGCGGCAAAATACTTTGCCCCGCCTTCAATGCTTTGCCTGGCGTCCAGCCGATTGACCACGCCCATGGCTTGCGCCGTGTTTTGGGTGAGCATCATCAAGCCACGCACACCGGTTTTTGACGTCACCTCGGGCTGCCAAAGAGACTCTTGATAACCGATAGCCGCGAGTAGTCGCCAGTCCACCTGTTCTTGCTTGGCAGAGGTTTTGAAATGTTTTTCGTAGCGCGGCAAGCGCTCTTGAAGATGTTGCGCGAAGGTGTAGGCGCCGACGTAACCCAAGACATCCACGTGCCCGTAATAGCGGTCTTTCAAGCGTTGAAGCGTGCCGTTTTTCTCGACCTTATCGAGAAATTTGTTGATCTCGTTGAGTAGGCTGTTGTCGTCACCTGGCGCAACCGCCCAACGCTGATCGCGACCCTCGCCCAAATCAAACCCCACGCGCACGTTTGGGAAGTACACCTGATTCATTGCCACTTCATTCGAATCAACCAGGGTCAGGTCTATCTGACCCTCATCAACCATCCGCAGTAGGTCGACAACCTCAACTGCGTCAGATTCTTCGTATTCCAGTGCAGGCATTTTCAGTTTCAGAGCGGCCAATTGCTCGGCGTGGCTGCTGCCTTTAAGCACCATAATTTTTTTTCCGATCAAATCGGCCGCCGTCGATGGGCGCGGTTGACCGTTGCGATAGATGATCTGAGTGGTGACTTGCAAGTAGGGGTGTGAGAAGCGCACCTGCAATTTGCGTGAATCGGTCGCAACCAAACCGGCAGCGGCCAGTACCGGACCACCGGGTTTGTGTAATTGATCATACAAATCGTCGATGTTGTCCGCTGTCTCTATCTTCAGTGTGACGCCGAGATCTTCGGCGAAACGCTTAACAAGTTCGTATTCAAAACCGGTTTCGCCGTTGCGATCCTGAAAATAAGTAGCCGGGCTGTTACGAGTTACGACGCGCAAAACGCCATCCTCCTTGACTCGCTCCAGTGTGTTGGGTTTATCAACACAGGCGCCGAGCATCAGGAAGAGTCCGGTTGCGATGAGCCATTTGGCACACAGCGGGCGGAAAGCGGGATGGGAAAACATCGGTGCAGTATACGCAAAGGACCCCCGGCACCATATCTCGACAGACAAGGCCATGTCTGATAGGCCCGGGTGGTAATCGGGATGCCGACATTAGGTGACGTCGCACGCCACCGTTTTGGGTGCCGAAAGGGACGGTTTAGGCTAGAATGCACGGCCTCAAAGCACACCCCTTCCCGAGGCTGTCCCGAAGATGTTGATCCTGCGCGGTGCTCCTGCCCTTTCTGCCTTCCGCCACAGCAAATTACTTGCGCAATTGGAACTCAAAGTTTCAGCTGTAAGTGGCTTGTACGCCGAATTCGCCCACTTCGCTGAGGTCGCCGACGTTCTTGGCGACGAAGAACAGCAGGTGCTTGCCCGCCTTCTGAAATACGGCCCTAGCGTGGCGGTTCAAGAGCCTAGCGGTCGGCTGTTTTTGGTGCTCCCGCGGTTCGGCACTATTTCGCCATGGTCGAGCAAGGCTAGCGACATCGCCCGCAATTGCGGTCTCGCGAAAGTCCAGCGCCTTGAGCGCGGAATCGCCTTCTATGTCGAAGGCCAGTTTAGCGAAGCCGATGCCCAATTGATCTCAAGCTGTCTGCACGATCGCATGACTCAGTTGGTGTTGGGTTCGCTAGAACACGCTGCCGGTTTGTTCGGCCACGCCGAACCCAAGCCACTGATTGCCGTCGATGTGCTGGGTGGCGGGCGCGCCGCGCTGGAAGTTGCCAACGTCCAGTTGGGCTTGGCCCTGGCTGACGACGAAATCGATTATTTGGTGACGAGTTTTGCTGCGTTGGGCCGTAATCCCCACGACATCGAACTGATGATGTTCGCTCAGGCCAACTCTGAGCATTGCCGCCACAAAATCTTCAATGCCAGCTGGGACATCGACGGCGAGAATCAGGAAAAAAGCCTATTTGGCATGATCAAGAACACCTTCCAGATGCATGGTGAAGGTGTGTTGTCTGCGTATAAAGACAATGCCGCCGTCATTGCTGGCCCGGTTGCTGGGCGTTTTTTTCCGGATCCTGAGACCCGCCAATACGGTGCGGTCCAGGAGCCGGTGCATATATTGATGAAGGTCGAGACCCATAACCACCCAACCGCTATCGCCCCGTTCCCCGGCGCTGCTACCGGCTCGGGTGGTGAGATTCGCGACGAGGGTGCGACTGGTCGTGGCGCTAAGCCAAAGGCCGGCCTTACCGGCTTTACCGTGTCCAACCTGCAAATTCCCGGTTTCGTGCAGCCTTGGGAAGTGCCCTACGGTAAACCCGAGCGTATCGTCACCGCGCTGGACATCATGTTGGAAGGTCCGTTGGGCGGCGCAGCATTCAACAATGAGTTCGGGCGCCCGGCACTGACCGGTTACTTCCGTACTTTCGAACAATCGATTAACACGCCCCACGGCGATGAAGTCCGTGGTTATCACAAGCCGATCATGTTAGCCGGTGGTATGGGCAACATTCGTGACGAACACGTCCAGAAAGCCGAAATCGTGGTCGGTTCTAAGCTGATCGTGCTCGGTGGTCCAGCCATGTTGATCGGCCTTGGTGGTGGTGCAGCCTCTTCGATGGCTACCGGTACCAGTTCGGCAGATCTGGACTTTGCTTCGGTTCAGCGTGAAAACCCTGAGATGGAGCGCCGCTGCCAGGAAGTGATTGACCGCTGCTGGCAGCTGGGTGAAGACAACCCGATCAGCTTCATCCATGACGTCGGCGCAGGCGGTTTGTCCAACGCCTTCCCGGAACTGGTCAACGATGGCGAACGCGGCGGTCGTTTCGAACTGCGCAATATCCCCAATGACGAGCCGGGTATGGCCCCGCTGGAAATCTGGAGCAACGAATCCCAGGAACGCTACGTGATGGCGGTGGGTGCCGCAGATTTCGAGCGTTTCAAAGCCATTTGCGAACGTGAGCGTTGCCCGTTTGCTGTCGTTGGTGAAGCCACGGCCGAGCCACAGCTGACTGTCACCGACAGTCACTTCGGCAACAGCCCGGTGGACATGCCGCTGGAAGTATTGCTGGGCAAAGCGCCACGCATGCACCGTTCAGCTGTTCGCGAAGAGGCGTTGGGCGATGATTTCGACCCAAGCATGCTGGATATCGAAGACTGTGTGACCAGGGTTCTGCATCACCCGGCAGTTGCCAGCAAAAGTTTCCTGATCACTATTGGCGACCGTTCTATCACCGGACTGGTCGCCCGCGATCAAATGGTTGGCCCGTGGCAAGTGCCGGTAGCTGACTGCGCGGTGACCGCCACCAGTTTCGACGTTGAAACCGGCGAAGCCATGGCCATGGGAGAACGCACGCCGTTGGCGCTGCTGGATGCTCCGGCGTCTGGCCGGATGGCCATTGGCGAGACCCTGACCAACATCGTGGCGTCGCGCATCGCTAAAATCTCAGATATCAAACTGTCGGCCAACTGGATGTCCGCGGCCGGTCACCCCGGCGAAGACGCTCGTTTGTACGACACCGTGAAAGCGGTCGGCATGGAATTGTGCCCGGAACTGGGTATCACCATTCCAGTGGGCAAGGACTCCATGTCCATGAAAACCCAGTGGCGCGATAAAGACACCGACAAGAGCGTAACTTCGCCGCTGTCGTTGATCGTGACCGGCTTTGCCCCAGTGACGGATATTCGTAAAACCATGACTCCTGAGTTGCGCATGGACAAGGGCGAAACCGACCTTATCCTGATCGACCTGGGCCGTGGTCAAAATCGTATGGGCGCATCGATTCTGGCACAGACCCACGGCAAACTCGGGCGTGTGGCGCCGGACGTGGACGACGCCGAAGACCTCAAAGCCTTTTTTGCTGTGATCCAAGGCCTCAATGCTGACGGTCACGTACTGGCTTACCACGACCGTTCCGATGGCGGCTTGCTGGTTACTGCTCTTGAAATGGCTTTCGCCGGTCATTGTGGATTGAACTTATTTCTTGATGGCTTGGCAGACGGTCCGGCTGATTTGGCCTCGATCCTGTTCAACGAAGAACTGGGCGCGATGATTCAAGTTCGTCAGGACGATACTCCGGATGTTCTTGCACAATTCAGCGCTGCCGGTCTTGGCGAATGCGTTTCGGTCATCGGCCAGCCAGTAAACAACGACGAAGTGGCTATCAGCTTCAACGGTGATCCGGTGTTTGGCGGTCAGCGTCGCCTGCTGCAACGTCAGTGGGCTGAAACCAGTTATCAGATTCAACGTTTGCGTGACAACGTTGAATGTGCCGAACAGGAGTTCGAAGTACTGCTGGAAGAAGACAATCCAGGCCTCAGCGTCAAGGTCGGGTTTGATGTAAATGACGACATAAGCGCGCCGTACATCAAGAAGAATATTCGTCCACAAGTCGCCGTTCTGCGTGAGCAGGGCGTCAATGGTCAGGTGGAGATGGCCGCCGCGTTCGACCGCGCTGGCTTTAACGCCATCGACGTGCACATGAGCGATATCCTCGCTGGTCGCGTCGATCTGGGTGAGTTCAAAGGTCTGGTAACGTGCGGTGGTTTTTCGTACGGCGACGTACTGGGCGCTGGCGAGGGCTGGGCCAAATCAGCTTTGTTCAATACTCGTGCCCGGGATGCGTTCCAAGGCTTCTTTGAGCGTCAGGACAGCTTCACTCTCGGCGTGTGTAACGGTTGCCAGATGTTGTCCAACCTGCGGGAATTAATTCCGGGCAGCGAGTTCTGGCCGCACTTTGTACGTAACCGTTCCGAGCAGTTCGAAGCGCGGGTTGCGATGGTCCAAGTGCAGGATTCGCCGTCAATCTTCCTACAGGGAATGGCCGGCTCGCGTATGCCAATAGCCATTGCCCACGGTGAAGGCCATGCCGAGTTCGCCAGCGCAGATGCGCTACTTGAAGCCGAGGTATCTGGCTCCGTAGCGATTCGGTTCGTTGACAACCACGGCAAGGTGACTGAGAAATACCCGGCTAACCCGAACGGTTCGCCACGCGGTATCGGTGGTATGACTTCGCGCGACGGTCGTGTCACGATCCTGATGCCGCACCCGGAACGGGTATTTCGCGCTGTGCAGAACTCGTGGCGTCCGGAAGAGTGGAATGAAGACGGTGCCTGGATGCGCATATTCCGTAACGCACGGGTCTGGGTGAACTGAGGTAGCGTCAGCCATGTATAAGCTCTGCTTTTTTGTTCCACAGAGCCATGTAGACGAGGTCAAAAACGCTGTATTCGCTGCCGGTGCGGGTCGGATTGGCGCCTATGATCATTGCTCATGGCAAGTACTCGGGCAAGGGCAGTTCTGCCCGCTGGACGGCAGTCAGCCGTTCAGGGGGATCAGGGGCGAAATTGAGCAGTTGCAGGAATGGAAAGTCGAGCTGGTTGTCGCAGATGAGTTGATCGCTCACGTAGTTGTGGCTCTTAAACAGAGTCACCCCTACGAAATCCCGGCGTATGAAGTGTGGCGGTTGGCTGACTTCTGAGACACCGCAGATTATCTTCTGATGCCATCTGGGCCGCGAGAGACTCTCAGCGTTAAGGGTCAACCCCCCACAAGCATCGGTCGTATAGCCTTGCTCAATCCTTGAGCTCGATCGCCGACCAGTACATGCCATACGCCATCTTCCAATTGACTCAATCCCAAACATCCCAGTGCCTTCAGTTGGCTTTCAGCCAGTTGATAGTCCGCATCTATCTGTACGCGCAGACGCGTCAGCGCTATACAATCGACTTGCCTTACATGGTTACCACCCAATGCGGCTAGCCATTGTTGCGCTTCTTCATTCGCTACCGGCTGCACCTGTGGCTCTATGGTCGGGGGGGTCACCGGCAGCGGCGATACGCTGGTATTAGGCAGGGCTATTCGCAGTTCGTCTGCCAGGCTGTCAGCCATGGGTCCGACGACCACCTGCAGACTTCCTGCATTGCCTGGACGCACAATGGCCATTGCGCCTAAAGCCTTAAGTTCACTGTCGATGGCCTTGCTGCGGTCTACCAGGTTCAAGCGCAGACGTGTAGTACAAGCGTCGATGCTGAGTAGGTTAGCCGCCCCCCCGAACGCATGAATGTATGCACCGGCGCGTTCGCTTTGAGGTACTAGAGCGTCTCTGTTGACCAGTTGTTCGCGCCCCGGGGTTTTTAAATTGAAGCGGCGAATGCAGTAATCGAACACTGCGTAGTACACCGCTGCATAGAGCAGTCCCAGCGGAAAAATCATCCACCCATTGGTGGACTTGCCCCAGCCTAGAGCCAAGTCAATGGCGCCACCGGAAAAGGTGAATCCCAAGTGGATATTGAGCAGGTCAGTCAGGGTCATCGACAACCCCGTCAACAGTGCGTGAATCAGGTACAGCAGGGGCGCGAGGAACATGAAGGCGAATTCCACCGGCTCGGTGACACCGGTCAAAAAGGAGGTCAAGGCCATCGACAGCAATACTCCGCCGATTAATTTACGCTGGCTCGGCAAAGCATTTCGGTACATCGCCAGACACGCGGCGGGTAAGCCGAACATCATTATCGGGAACATACCGGTCATGAACTGACCACCTTCCGGATCGCCTGCGAAATAGCGAGCCAAGTCACCCGTGACCACTCGCCCGGTTTCCGGGTCAGTAAAGGTTCCGAAGACGAACCACACCAGGTTGTTCAAAATGTGGTGCAGGCCGGTAATAATTAAAATTCGGTTCATGACACCAAAGGCAAAGGCGCCAACGCTACCGCTCTCCAGCATCATCTTGCCGAGGCTGTTGATGCCACCTTGTAACGGCGGCCATATCAGCCCAAATATTAATCCGAGCACCACGGCGGTTAAGCCAGTGACGATGGGCACGAAGCGCCGTCCGCCGAAGAATGCCAAATACTCCGGAAGCTTAATGTCCTTGAACCGGTTATAGAGCGTTCCCCCGACTAGCCCGCTGATGATCCCCGCCAAAATGCCCATGTCAATTTTGGGGTCCAGCACTTTGAGTGCTGAAACCATCACCAGATAACCAATGGCGCCGGCCAATCCAGCCGTACCGTTGTTGTCGCGGGCGAAACCCACGGCAATGCCGATGGCGAAAATCAGCGCGAGATTGGCGAAAATTGCGTTGCCAGCGGCATGGACGATGGCGATGTTTAGCAAGTCAGTATCACCGAGGCGCAGCAACAGGCCGGCGATGGGCAAGATGGCGATGGGTAACATCAGGGCGCGGCCAAGGCGTTGTAAACCTTCGATCAGGTGCTGGTACATGGCGGTTTTCCTTATTATTGTTATACGAAGGCGTGGTGCTTCAAATATTGTTGACATGCCAGACGTACCGCTTGAGCACTGTTCAAGCTGAGCAGCGATCGGCTCCAGGGCTGGCAGTCAGCCAGGTCTAACATGCGCACCTGCGCCTTGATTTCCCCAATCAATGGTCGGCTGACCGACAGTTCACGCACGCCAAGGCCAATCAGCGCCGCAGTCGCTAGCGGGTCTGACGCCAACGCCCCGCATACACCTACCCAGCGGTGGTGGCGTGCAGCACCGACACAGGTCATTTCGATCAGTCGCAACAGCGCGGGATGAAGGGCATCCACCCGCGCCGCAAGTCCCGCATGGTCACGGTCCATGGCCAAGGTGTATTGAGAAAGGTCGTTAGTGCCGATAGACAAAAAATCCGCATGTTCGGCCAATTGCTCAGCCATTAGCGCCGCGGAGGGCACCTCGATCATGACTCCAAGTTGTGCACGGTGGGCAATCCCGAGCTCGGCGCTCAGCGCCTCCAAGCGCTGGCGAATGTTCAACAACTCATCCACTTCGCTGACCATGGGCAACAGGATTCGGCACCGCTGCTGCGGGCTCACCCTGAGCAAGGCGCGCAATTGTTGGTCGAGAAGTTCTGGACGCAGCTGACCGAGGCGAATGCCGCGCAAGCCCAATACCGGGTTGGCTTCGGCGGGCAACGGCAGATACGCCAGTTGCTTGTCACCCCCGATGTCAATCGTACGGATAATTACCGATTTATCGCCCATGGCGTCCAGCACGCCTTGATAGGCCGTCCATTGTTCGTGCTCATCTGGCGCGGTGGTGCGATCAACGAACAAAAACTCGGTACGCAACAACCCTACACCGTCCGCACCCGCCGCATGGGCCTCCGCCGCCTCTGCGCGGGAGGCAACATTGGCGGCCACTTCAATGGTCACGCCATCCACGGTAACGGCAGGAACATGAGCAAACTGTTGCTGGTTGCGTCGTTGCCGACCCCATTGCTGCTGGCGCTCGATGACCTGTTGTAGGCGCTGGGTGCTGGGTATCAGTTCCAACGTTCCGTCGTCGGCATTAAGGACAACGGTATTGCCTGGTGGCTGGTTCAGCAATACCGGACCCAATGCCACCACGCACGGCAGGCCTTTGCCCCGCGCCAGAATCGCCACATGCGAGGTGGCGCCACCCTCGGCCATGCATAGACCGGCAACCTGATGCTGGCTGAGCATCAGCAAGTCGGAAGGCGTCAGCTCCTCGGCGACGACAATTGCACCGCTTGGAATATCAAGGCGTAGGGCGTCACCGAGCAAGGCCCGCAACACCCGCTGACGTAAATCTCGAAGATCGTTGGCGCGCTCGGCGAGCAACGGTTTGCCTAATGCCTGCAACACGTCGCATTGCGCAAGCAGAACCTGGCTCCAGGCGTGGGCCGCGGCGCTACCTTGATCAATGGCGAGTGTGGCGCCATCCAATAGCACTGGGTCTTCCAGCAGTGCCAAATGAGTGGCGAAGATCGCCGTCTCTTGCTGGTCACCGCGTTGTTCGGCAGCGTGCATTGTCCCTTGAATCTCAGCGGCTACCTGCTGCAATGCAAGTTGCAGGGCATGACGCTGCTCGCGAGCGACATGCTGCCCGGGATCGCTTGGGAGGTGAACCGAGTTCAACCGAAACAGCGGACCGCTCACCAGGCCCGGCGAGGCACAGACGCCTTGCAATACACCGACTTTAGACGCTGGGTGATCAGTCACGAGCGGCGCAGGGAGGTGTAGGGGCTTATCGTGGGGTGAAGGGATGGACAATGCGTTAAGCAACGCCTGCAGTGCAGCCTCACAGTCCTCACCCCTGCAGACGACCTCGACTTCGTCTTGCTCGGCGACCCCTAAACCCATGATCCCAACCAAACTCTCGGATGAGCTGCTACGCCCTGAAAAATGCAGTTCGGACTGGCTGATAAAGCCTTGAGCGGTTTGACGCAGCAACGCTGCCGGGCGCGCGTGCAGGCCACCGCTGTGGGCAACACGGACGCGTCCACGTACTTGCGAAATATTAGAGCTGCGACCTGAGTCGAAAGGTAGTTTCGACAACAATGCGCTGACGTTAAGCAGCGGCTGGCCTAGGGTCACCGATGACACGCCCGCGATCGGTATTGACTTGAAGCGGTCACCGTTGACCAAGACCAAGGTGCTGATCAGGCTGGTGGAATGTTGTGCGATGCGGTCCAGATCGAAGCGCAGCAGCGCCTGACCTTCGCTGACGCGGGAGCCTTCCTCGACCAGTGCAGTAAAACCGTCACCTGCGAGAGCAACCGTGTCCAGGCCGATATGCAGTAAAAATTCGGCGCCGTTGTCCGCGCGCAACGTTACCGCGTGCAGGGTGCGTGCGATATGCACAATGACCCCGGGGCAAGGCGCGCAGAGGCAATCGTTGGTGGGGTCAATCGCAATCCCATCACCTAGGGCACCGCTAGCAAACACCGGATCAGGGACTTGCGACAGTGCTATTACCGGGCCGCTGAGGGGCGCGCTGAGAATCAAATCCTTATTATTATGCATGGCGCATTCTCATTCAGTGAGTGAGGGTAACTTTGCTCAAGTGCCGGGGTTGATCAGGGTCCATGCCGCGGGCCTTGGCCAAATGAGCGGCCATGACGTAGAAGCTTTGTATGGCAAGTATCGGATCCAGGGCGGGATGGGCCGCACGGCTTAGGGTCAAGTCACGTTGCTCGATGTCGTCCGGTGCGGCCAACAGCACGCGAGCTCCTTGTTTGCGCATGTCTGCGGCAAAGCTCAGCAGGCCTGTCTGCTCAGCACCACGTGGGGCGAAAATAAGGAGTGGGTAGTCTTCGCCAACCAATGCCATGGGACCGTGGCGCACCTCAGCACTGCTGAACGCTTCGGCTTGAATCGATGACGTTTCCTTGAATTTAAGCGCTGCTTCTTGAGCGATGGCAAACCCGGCGCCACGGCCGATCACCAATAGCTGCTGGCAGTCACGCAGCACGTCGACGGCTGCGCTCCAGTCCTGTTGAGCGGCGTTACGCAAGTTTTCCGGCAGGATTAAGCCGGCTGCTAATAGCGCGTCGTCCTGTTGCCAATGACCAATCAAACGGGCGCTGGCACTTAACGTAGCGATGAAGCTCTTGGTTGCCGCGACGCTGCGTTCGGCCCCGGCGCAGAGCGGCAACACATATTCGCTGGCAGCTTCCAGCGGTGATTGTTCGGCATTGACCAAAGCAATGCTCAAGGCTCCGCGCTCCCGCAATGTGCGCAAACTGTCTACAAGGTCGGGGCTTTGACCTGATTGAGAGAAAGCGAAAACCGTCTGCCCAAGAACGTGCATTGGCGAATGCTGCAACGTCACCACTGACATCGGTAACGAGGCCACCGGTACACCGGTCAGTTGCATGGTCAGGTAGGCGAAGTAGCTCGCGGCATGGTCTGAACTGCCACGGGCGACGGTCATGATCACATTCGGCGCCGCGCCGCGCAGGCGTTTAGCGACTCGTATCAGGGACGGGTCCATCTTGTGTAATTGGCGCTCGACCGCGTCGCTGGACGATAGGGCTTCTTCAAGCATTTTTGAGTTCAATGGCTTCTCCTTCGACCATGACGGCTTGCACATTCAGTGAACGATCCAGTACGACGCAATCAGCCCAGCTCCCAGTTTGCAAGCGCCCACGCTCTTCCAAACCCAAATAATCTGCGGGAAATTGTGACAAACGTTGTGATGCTTCAGGCAATGACACGCCGATTTTCACCAAGTTGCGCAGGGCTTGGTCCATGGTCAGGGTGCTTCCGGCCAGAGTGCCGTCTTCTAAACGAACGCCACCCAGGCATTTAGTGACCGTGTGGCTGCCGAGTTTGTATTCGCCATCGGGCATGCCTGCCGCCGCAGTGGAATCGGTGACGCAATAGAGCCGCGGGATGGCCCGCAGGGCGACGCGCATGGCGCCGGGGTGGACGTGCAACAGGTCAGGAATCAATTCGGCGTAATTCGCGTGGGCCAGCGCAGCGCCAACAATTCCTGGTTCGCGGTGGTGCAGTGCGCTCATCGCGTTGTACAGGTGAGTGAAGCTGGATGCTCCCGCATCGAGGGCGGCAACACCTTCTTCGTAGCTGCCCAACGTGTGACCCAGTTGCAGCCTTATGCCGCGTTGGCTCAGCTCGCGGATCAGTTGTAGATGCCCGGCAATTTCCGGGGCAATGGTGATCACTCGGATTGGCGCCAGGCTTAGGTAATGCTCTATTTCGGACAGCAACGCGGTGTGGGCGAAATTGGGTTGTGCGCCTAGCTTGCTGGGGTTGATGAATGGCCCCTCCAGATGTACACCCAACACCCGCGCGGTGCCGGGTTGTCGTTGCTCGCAATAGCTACCCAGCGCACTCAACACCTCGCTGACTTCTTCAGGAGGAGCGGTCATGGTTGTGGCTAATAATGACGTGGTGCCGAAGCGCAGGTGGGTACGGGCAATGGTGTCGAAAGCCTCGCGGCCTTGCATGATGTCTTGACCGCCACCCCCGTGAATATGCAGATCGATAAAGCCGGGCAGCAGGTATGGTTTATTGTTGGTTTGCGGCTCGCAATGTTGACCCCGGATAGCGCTCACGCGCCCGTCTTGATGTTCCAGATGGCCGAGAATCCAGCCCTGTGGCGTGAGAATGTTGTGTTCGGACATCAGTAGCCCCGGCAGTTTACTTTGAAAAAAAGTCATTCAGCGACGAAGTTCGGCGACGAAATCGTAATAGTCGTCACGGCAGTAGGTGTCTGTTAGCTCGATGGGTGTGTTGTCTTCGAGGTAACCGATGCGCGTCATCAACAGCATGGCAGTGCCGGTTTCGATGCCGACCAGCGTGGCGAACTCAGCCGAGGCATTGATAGCGCGAATGTGTTGCAGGGCGCGTACGACAGGGCGGCCAATGCTGTCCAGGTGCGCATAAAGCGAATCACCTACAGCGTGGGGGTCGGGTAACAATTTAGCGGGTAGGGCCGTCATTTCGATGGCCATGACGATTCCGTCGGCTGTTCGTAAACGCTTGAGGCGCGCGACGTTGTCGATGGGCGATAGGCTCAATCGAATCAATTCATCGTGTGTTGGCAGGGCTATTTCGCGCTTGATCCATTGCGACCCAGGCGTAAACCCTTTCATTTGGAGCATTTCGCTGAAGCTGGAAGCCGTGACAACGGTTGTTCCAAGCGCGGCGTGATGAACGTGCCGGAGCCTTGATGGCGTCGGATCAAACCTTGATCAAAGAGAATTTCCAGTGCTTTGCGTGCAGTAACGCGAGAGATACCAAGCAGCTCGCTCAAGCTGCGTTCAGACGGCAGGGCCTGCTCGGCTTTCCATTGGCCAGCATGAATGGCGGCTTCGATATTACGAGCAAGCTGTAAGTAGAGGGGAGTTGCCTGGGTGTCGTCTGGCCGTAAGGCAGAGATCGGGTTCATGTCGCAGTCCAAAGTCGATATGACGCCAAGCTAATACCACGTCAATACCAATAAAAGACCACTTGGCGGAGTAAGCGGGATACGCCCGATAGTCAGGGACGAATTTCAATCATGGTGCCGTCTTTTACCAAGCTCCAGACTTCTCGCATGTCGATGTTATTCATGGCAATACAGCCATCTGTCCAATCCAGTGTCTGGAAGTACCATTCCGGGTAGTTCTCATCAACCGGGGTGCCGTGAATCATGATCATGCTGCCCGGACTAACCCCTTCGCGTCGGGCGCGAGCCGAGTCGTTGATGTTGGGATAAGAGATGTGCATCGATAAGTTGTAGGCGTCGCTGACTTTGCGCCAGTCCAGCCAGTAAAACCCTTCGGGCGTGTGTCGGTCGCCTTCGCGCAGCTTTTGTCCTTTAGGGAATTTGCCCAGTGAAACGCGATAGGTTTTCAGTGCTTCGCCGTGACTGATCAATTGCAGCTGATGCGCGGATTTGAGGACCAGTATTTTGTCGACCGGGCGGTCTGAGATGTCTTGAGTGTCGATGACCTTTTGCCCCAAAAACGCTTGCTCGCTACCCTTTGGGACAATGCTTTTAATAAATTCAGCCTGCGAAAGCGACGCGAAGCACAAGCAGAAAACGGTGAGCAACCAACGCATTGAAACGGTATCCCTGGGTAAAGTAAGGGCTGCCTTGGCGGGCAGCACCGTGGAATCAGGTTTTTTTCGTCGGATGCGAGGCCAAAATGGCTTCCGATCGTACTGGATAAACCTGCTCGATCCGGTCGGCGTAAAAACATTCTAAAGTACGCCTCACCGTCATGAAAGCCAGCTCTGACCATGGAATTTCGGCCTCTTCGAAGAGCCTGACTTCAAGGCTCTCGACACCGGCTGCAAAGTCCATATTGACCAGATCAGCGCGATAAAACACGTGAACCTGGCTGATATGGGGCACGTCGACCAGCATGTACAGCGTCATGTTGCTCAACGTCGCGCAGGCTTCTTCGACGGTTTCGCGGCGAGCAGCCTCTTCAAGGGTCTCGCCGTTCTCCATGAAGCCGGCTGGCAAAGTCCAGAACCCGAGGCGCGGCTCAATGGCGCGACGACATAAAAGCACCTGTGTCCCCCAAACCGCTACGGCCCCGGCGACGATATTTGGATTTTGGTAATGAACAGTCTGGCATGTTTCGCAAACGAAACGCAGGCGACTGTCCCCGTCGGGGATGCGCTGGACGACCGGTTTACCGCAGTGGCTGCAGAATTTCATACGGGCTGGATTCCTGAAAGCAGTGGCTATCTTGGCTTGACGCATCAAGGTCGGCAAGTCGCTGGTGCAATTGAAGGAGAAGGGCGTCGTGATGAACTGTCTTACAAGGGCTTGGGCACTTCGCCGCTTTGGTGCATGATGCCAAACAAGCAACAGAACCGAGATTCCCATGCTGGACGAGCTACTTCGCCGCGTAAGCAGTCACACACCTAACACGCTTGAGGCGGGCCGAGGCTTTCCCGAGGCCGCGGTCTTATTGCCCATCACTCGCAGCGAACAACCGGAGTTGATATTGACCCTGCGCGCCAGCGGTCTGTCGACCCATGGCGGAGAGGTGGCGTTTCCTGGAGGTCGTCGTGATCCCGGTGATCCGGACCTGGTGTTCACCGCGCTGCGCGAAGCCGAAGAGGAAATCGGTTTGCCACCGGGACTGGTCGAGATCATCGGTCCACTTAGCCCGCTGATTTCCAAGCACGGCATTTTGGTCACGCCCTACGTGGGGTTGATTCCCGACTTTGTCGAATACTGCCCCAATGATGGCGAGATCGCCGCCGTGTTCAGCGTGCCACTGGAGTTCTTTCGTCAAGACACCCGCGAACACACCCATCGCATCGACTACCAAGGGCGCAGCTGGTATGTACCGTCGTACCGTTATGGGGAATTCAAGATATGGGGATTGACCGCAATTATGATCGTCGAGTTGGTCAATGTGTTGTACGACAGCAACATCAGCCTGCACACACCACCAGACCGTTTTATTACTTTCGATAGCTAGCGCTCCACCCACGGCCAAAGAGCCTTGAGGACAAACAAGATGAAATTCCGCTTGGGCGATTCCCGTGTAGAAACCGATCCTAAGAGCTGGGTCGCACCCACTGCCACACTGATTGGCAAAGTCAAACTTGAGGCGGGCGCCAGCGTCTGGTTCGGCGCCGTGTTGCGCGGCGACAACGAACTGATTCACATCGGCGAAAACAGTAACGTGCAGGACGGCACGGTAATGCACACCGACATGGGGTCGCCGTTGAACATCGGCAAAGGCGTAACCATTGGCCACAACGTGATGCTGCACGGCTGTACGATTGGTGATTACAGCCTGATTGGCATTAACTCGGTGATTCTCAATGGTGCGCAGATAGGCAAGCATTGTTTGATCGGCGCCAATTCGTTGATCGGCGAGGGGAAGGTTATTCCTGACGGCTCGCTGGTGATGGGTTCCCCTGGCAAAGTCATGCGCGAACTCACCGATGTGCAGAAAAAAATGCTTGAAGCCAGTGCCGCACATTACGTCCATAACGCCCAGCGCTATGCCCGTGATCTAGCGCCGCAGGACGATTGATGAACCCTGAAGGTCGCGTTGCGTCGCCTTGCGTCAGCATCTGTTGCCTGGATGACGCGGATGTATGCCTGGGCTGTCAGCGCACCGTTGAAGAAATCACCGGCTGGAACCGTATGGACAATGCCGAGCGTCGTGTGGTGCTGGGGTTATGTCATGAGCGGGCGCGGGCCAACGGCGTGCTTTGGCACGTGGGTGTAAAGCCGGCGTCCTGATTCGGCGGCTCGCTTGTCCGGGCTTGAGCCTCTGCCTGCCGCTTCGTGGTAAATTGCGCGACTTTCTTCTCATCCGAGTCGTGCGCCACCGTGGGCAAACTCGACGACCTGCTCCACGAGGACCTGAAATGACTCAAATCGGAACGCCGCTGTCGCCTACTGCAACCCGTGTAATGCTCTGTGGTTGCGGAGAGTTGGGCAAGGAAGTGGTCATCGAGCTTCAACGTCTGGGCGTTGAAGTGATTGCCGTAGACCGTTATGCCAACGCGCCCGCCATGCAGGTTGCACACCGTAGCCACGTCATTAACATGCTCGATGGTGCGGCTTTGCGTGCGGTGATCGAAGCCGAAAAACCGCACTACATCGTGCCGGAAATCGAAGCGATCGCCACCGCGACTCTGGTTGAACTTGAGTCTGAAGGCTTCACCGTCATTCCAACTGCTCGCGCCGCGCTGTTGACCATGAACCGCGAAGGCATTCGTCGCCTGGCGGCTGAAGAACTGGACTTGCCGACTTCGCCCTATCACTTCGCCGACACGTTCGAGGACTACAGCCAAGCTGTCGAAGACCTAGGGTTCCCGTGCGTGGTCAAGCCGGTCATGAGTTCGTCGGGTAAAGGCCAAAGCCTGCTGAAAAGCATCGACGACGTACAAAAAGCCTGGGACTACGCGCAAGAAGGCGGTCGCGCTGGCAAAGGTCGGGTGATCATCGAAGGCTTTATCGATTTCGAGTACGAAATTACCCTGCTGACTGTGCGTCACATCGGTGGCACGACATTCTGTGCGCCAGTCGGTCATCGTCAAGAGAAGGGCGATTATCAGGAATCCTGGCAGCCACAGGCCATGAGCCCTGCAGCATTGGCGGAATCGGAACGGGTTGCCCTCGCCGTGACCGAGGCCTTGGGTGGTCGCGGTGTGTTTGGCGTCGAGCTGTTCATCAAGGGCGATCAAGTGTGGTTCAGCGAAGTGTCACCGCGTCCGCATGACACGGGTCTGGTGACCCTTATTTCCCAAGACCTGTCGCAGTTCGCATTGCATGCGCGGGCGATCCTGGGTCTGCCAATTCCATTGATCCGCCAGTTTGGGCCATCGGCTTCGGCGGTGATTCTGGTCGAAGGCAAATCTACTCAAACCAGTTTTGCCAACTTGGGCGAGGCACTCAGCGAGCCTGACACCGCCTTGCGCTTGTTCGGCAAACCTGAGGTCAACGGCCAGCGCCGGATGGGCGTTGCCCTGGCCCGTGACGAATCCATTGAGTTGGCGCGGGCAAAAGCCATGCGCGCTTCGAGAGCGGTTAAGGTTCAGTTGTAATGAGATAAGCCGGGAGCCAGTCAAGCCATTCCCGGTGATTTCGGGAACGGCTTGACTGGCTCTATCAGGCAATCGTATCCAGCTCCCGTTCCCGGGTTTCTTTCAGGCAAAGCACAGCGATCAAACTAATTAGCGCCGCCGCCGACACATACCCTCCGACCCAGCTCAAACCACCCATTGCTACCAGCTTTTGCGCAAAAAACGGTGCCACGGATGCGCCGACGATGCCGCCCAGGTTGTAGGCTGCCGATGCGCCGGTATAGCGCACGCGAGTCGGAAACAGTTCGGGCAGCAGCGCCCCCATTGGCGCGAACGTTACACCCATCAAAAACAACTCGATGCACAAGAACAGCGCGACGCCGCCCGTAGTGCCGTGGGTCAGCAGCGGTTCCATGGTGAACCCGGAAAGCACCGCCAGTACGCCGCCAACAATCAACACTGGTTTGCGCCCGAAGCGATCACTTGCCCAAGCAGATAAGGGTGTGGCAGCGGCCATGAACAGAACGGCGAAACACAGCAGGGCCAGAAACGTCTCGCGGCTGTAGCCGAGAGAGGCTACGCCATAGCTCAAGGAAAATACCGTGGAGATGTAGAACAGCGCATAGCACACCACCATCGACGCCGCGCCCAGCAGCATTGGCCGCCAGTAGTGGGTGAATAGTTCAGCAATCGGTAATCTGACCTGCTCATGGCGAGCAATGGCATTGGCAAAGATGGGTGTTTCTTCAAGCTTCAACCGCACGTATAGACCCACCATTACTAGCAACGCACTGAGCAGAAACGGAATGCGCCAGCCCCATGAACGGAACTGTTCGTCGGTGAGGGTCATGGCCAGTGCCAGGAACAGCCCGTTGGCTACCAGAAAGCCAATCGAGGGGCCCAACTGTGGAAACATGCCAAACCAGGCGCGCTTGTCTTTGGGGGCGTTCTCCGTGGCGAGCAAGGCTGCGCCGCCCCATTCACCGCCGAGCCCAAGCCCTTGGCCGAAACGCAACACGCATAATAGCGTCGGCGCCCAGAAACCGATGGTGGCATAGCCCGGTAACACGCCGATCAGGGTCGTGCAGACACCCATCAGCATTAGCGAAGCAACCAGGGTCGATTTGCGCCCGATGCGGTCACCGAAGTGGCCGAAGAGCGCCGCGCCCAGTGGCCGTGCCAGAAAGGCGATGCCAAAGGTCAAAAACGCCGCCAGCATTTGCGCTGAACTTGACGTCTGCGGGAAAAATACCGGGCCGATTACCAGCGCGGCGGCGGTGGCATATACATAGAAGTCGTAGAACTCGATGGCGGTGCCAATGAAGCTGGCGATGGCGACGCGGCCGGTGGAGTTGGTTGGTTTGGTGGCGCAGGTGTCGTCATTGAAGGTTGTAGAGCTAGTCATGCAGGTGTCCCCGATGAAATTATTATTGTTTTATGGCTGCTTGCTTGCTGGGTGGGGCATTTTAGTACAGCGCCAGGCAGAAGCGCGAAGGGCTAGACCACGGCGCGAGTCATACCGTTGTGCCATATCATCACTCGGGTGACACGATTGTCTTCGGTCTCGAGAATTTCCAGTCGGTACGGCCCTATTTTCAGGCAAACCGAACTTTCCGGAATAGTTTCCAACGCTTCGGTCACCAGACCGTTGAGGGTCTTGGGACCGTCGGACGGCAAATGCCAGCCCAGAATTTTATTCAGTTCACGAATCGAGGCGGCGCCTTCAATGACCAGGCGCCCATCGGCTTGCGGATGGATATGGGGGTTATCCAGGTCCTGTTCGTTTTCAAACTCGCCGACGATCTCTTCGAGAATATCTTCCAGGCTGACGATACCCTGAACCTCGCCGTATTCGTCTACCACTACGCCAAGCCGACGCTGTTGTTTGTGGAAATTGAGCAGTTGCAGTTGCAGTGGGGTGCTTTCCGGCACGAAGTAGGGTTCGTAGCACGCCGCTTTGAGGTCGTCTTTGGTGAGTTTGGCGGTCGGCAGCAGGTGGCTGATCTGACGGGTATTGAGTACGCCCTCAACCTGATTGATGTCATTGTGATACACCGGCAGCCGCGTATGACGGGAAATGATCAACTGTTCGATGATTCGCTCGATGGTGTCATCCAGATTAATCCCATCAACTTCGCTGCGCGGCACCAGAATATCGTTGACGGTAATGCTGTCGAGCGCACGAATCCCCGAGATCATATGTGAGCGTGGTTGATGCTCCTGCGCGCCGTCGTGAAGCATGACCGCAAGGGGAATTTCATCGTCGTCCGCTTGACGGATATTCGGTTTGTCGGTGACACCGAAGGGGCGCAACAGTGCGTCGGCAATCGCCGAAAACAGCCAGGCCAGTGGGTAAAGAAGCTTCATTGGCAGGCGAAGGATGCTGTTGCCCAGCATCAGGATGGCATCGGGATAACGTGCGGCCAGCTTGCGAGGTATGAACTCGGCAAAGATCAGTAGCCCGCTGCTGACCAGAATCCATGCCAGCGTTGGGCCGTTGAAGTACCAGGAGTTCAGAGTCAGCAAGGTACTGATGATCGTGATCAGCACTTTGATGAGGGAGTTGCTCAGAATCAAGCTGGCGAGCTTGAACGCCAGTTTCGGTTTGGCGGCGTCGCTGCTTCGACTGCTGGGGCGTAACGCCTTCATATTGAGGTAAGCGGCTTCTACGGCGGTTATCAGGCCGGACCACAACAGTAGCAATACCAATACGCCGAGCATTGGGCCGATGGGCAAGTTATCCATGATCAAGCGCCCGTCAGATGTGCAGAATAAATTCGCGTACCAGCTTGCTGCCGAAAAACGCCAGCATCAGCAGGCAGAAACCGCCTAGGGTCAAACGGATAGCTTTGTGACCGCGCCAGCCGAGACGATTGCGCCCCCACAACAGCACGCTGAACACCAGCCAGGCCAAACAAGCGAGCAGCGTTTTATGTACCAGATGTTGAGCAAACAGGTTTTCGACAAACAACCAACCCGAGATCAGCGACAGGGAAAGCAAGATCCATCCCGCCCACAAGAAGCCGAACAACAGGCTTTCCATGGTTTGTAGTGGAGGGAAGTTTTTGATCAGGCCCGACGGATGTTTGTGCTTGAGGCGATGATCCTGCATCAGCAACAACAAGGCTTGTAAAACCGCAATGGTGAACATGCCATAGGCCAGAATCGACAGCACGATATGGCTCAGAATACCGGGCTCTTCGTTGATGATCTGTACCGTGCCGCTGGGGGCGAACTGGCTCAGAAGCGTCGTCATTAGACCTAACGGGAACACCAGCACCAGCAGGTTTTCCACCGGAATTCGTGCACAGGCGATCATCGTCACAACAATGATGGCGATAGCGATCATGCTGGCGGCGCTGAAAAAATCCAGCCCCAAGCCGATCGGTCGAATCAATTGGGAATAGAGAGCAACCGCATGGGCAATCACCGCAAAGCTGCCGAGCAAGCAAAGCAGCCGTTTATCGGCCTTGGCGCCTTGCTTCAAACGAAGCGCTTGGTAAAGGGTCGCAGCGGCGTAAAGGAAGGCGGCGGCGAGGCTAGTTAGCAGACTGGGTGGCAAGGGGAGCATAAATCCTGGTAGGCAAGCCCGAAAGGCGCTGAGTTTCGCATAGAACCGACATTTGACGAAAGACTACAGAAGCAGACTCCATGGTGTCCGTCCAGCAGAGTCTTCGCTATAATCCGCCACCTGCTCAAGTCGCAGGCTCGTCGCAGGCTATTTTCAGTAGCCGTTTTAGCCTCTGTTCAGGCGCAGGGCTACCACGAGCCGGGCCGCACCAACCGTGGGTTCACCAGGAACCTGAAAGGATCGCACATGTTTGAAAATCTTACCGAACGTCTGTCGCTGACGCTGCGCCATGTCACTGGCAAGGCCAAGCTGAACGAAGACAATATCAAGGATACGTTGCGCGAAGTGCGTATGGCGTTGCTCGAAGCCGACGTCGCCTTGCCGGTGGTCAAAGACTTCGTCAACAAGGTCAGAGACCGCGCCGTCGGCACCGAAGTGTCGCGCAGCCTGACACCGGGTCAGGCGTTCGTGAAGATCGTTCAGGCCGAACTTGAAGCATTGATGGGCGCGGCCAACGAAGATCTGGCACTCAACGTTACGCCACCGGCTGTCGTGCTAATGGCGGGTTTGCAGGGTGCGGGTAAAACCACCACCGCCGCTAAGTTGGCGCGTTTTCTAAAAGAACGCAGAAAGAAAAGCGTCATGGTGGTGTCGGTCGACGTCTATCGTCCTGCTGCCATCAAGCAGTTGGAAACCCTGGCCAACGAAGTCGGCGTTACCTTCTTCGCGTCCGATATCAGCCAGAAGCCAGTGGATATCGCACTGGCGGCGATTAAAGAAGCCACGCTCAAATTCATCGACGTCGTTATCGTCGATACCGCCGGCCGCTTGCACATCGATGTCGAGATGATGGGCGAGATCCAGGCGTTGCACGCGGCAGTGAAGCCGGCCGAAACCCTGTTCGTGGTTGACGCCATGACCGGTCAGGATGCCGCCAATACCGCCAAGGCCTTTGGCGATGCGCTGCCATTGACCGGTGTGATTCTGACCAAGGTCGACGGTGATGCACGCGGTGGTGCTGCGCTGTCGGTTCGGGCAATCACGGGCAAACCGATCAAGTTCATCGGTGTGGGCGAGAAGAGCGACGCGCTCGAACCGTTCCACCCGGACCGTATTGCGTCACGCATTCTCGGTATGGGCGATGTGCTCAGTCTGATTGAGCAAGCCGAGCAAGGTCTGGACAAAGAGAAAGCCGACAAGCTCGCGCAAAAACTGAAGAAAGGTAAGGGCTTCGACCTCGAAGACTTCCGCGATCAACTGCAACAGATGAAAAACATGGGCGGCTTAGGTGGCCTTATGGACAAGCTGCCAAGCATCGGCGGCATGAACGTGGCCCAAATGGGTAACGCTCAAGGCGCGGCCGAGAAGCAGTTCAAGCAGATGGAAGCCATCATCAATTCGATGACGCCTGCCGAGCGCCGAGACCCTGACCTGATCAGCGGCTCGCGCAAGCGCCGGATCTCCCTGGGTTCAGGTACTCAGGTGCAGGACATCGGGCGTCTGATCAAGCAGCACAAGCAAATGCAGAAAATGATGAAAAAATTCTCTGCGAAAGGCGGCATGGCAAAAATGATGCGCGGAATGGGCTCAATGATGCCCGGCCGCACTGGCCCGAAAATGTAATTGCAGTGCCCTCATATGGAGGTTCGCCTCCAGTAATCCTGCTTTTGGCGGGATTGAAATGCCGCTGTTTACAGCGGCTCCATAGCAGATCTCGATGGCATGCCGGTAGGCGCCTGAAAAAGACATTTGCAAAAGTGCGGATATTCCTTAGAATATGCGGCCTTTCGGGCACCTATGCCCGTTGTGCATCTTAGATTTGCAGCACGACTACAGGAACGATGCTTATATGCTTACCATCCGTCTTGCCCTCGGCGGCTCCAAAAAGCGCCCGTTTTACCATTTGACCGTGACCGACAGCCGCAACCCGCGCGACGGTTCACACAAAGAACAAGTTGGTTTCTTTAACCCGGTTGCTCGTGGTCAAGAAATCCGCCTGTCTGTGAATAACGAACGCGTTGCCTACTGGCTGAGCGTTGGTGCACAACCTTCTGAGCGCGTTGCTCAGTTGTTGAAGGACAATGCTAAGGCTGCGGCCTGAGCAATATGAACGCGACGCCAACCATTGCAGATGATTTGATCGTTATCGGCAAGATCTACTCGATTCACGGCGTTCGCGGCGAAGTGAAGGTTTTTTCCTTTACTGATCCAATTGGTAACCTCCTGGATTACAAACACCTCACGCTTCGGCGCGACGGTGAAGTACGACAGGTAGAGCTGGTCAGTGGACGCTTGCAAAACAAGTTCCTGGTCGCAAAGATCAAAGGTCTCGATGACCGTGAAGAAGCTCGTCTTCTGGCCGGTTTTGAAATCTGCGTTCCGCGTAACCTGTTCCCTGATCTGACCGACGGCGAGTACTACTGGTACCAGCTTGAAGGTCTCCAGGTCATCGACCACCTCGGGCAATTGCTCGGGAAGATTGATCATCTGCTGGAAACCGGCTCGAACGATGTAATAGTGGTCAAGCCTTGTGCAGGCAGCCTGGATGATCGCGAACGCTTGTTGCCCTATACAGAGCAATGCGTGTTGGCAGTCGACCTTGGTGCTGGCGAGATGAGGGTGGATTGGGATGCGGACTTCTAAGCGACATGGCTAGCCTACGCGTAGAAGTGATCAGTTTGTTCCCCGAGATGTTTTCCGCCATCAGCGACTACGGCATTACCAGCCGTGCGGTGAAACAAGGGCTGCTACAGCTGACTTGTTGGAATCCGCGGGACTACACCACTGATCGTCACCACACTGTTGATGATCGCCCTTTTGGCGGTGGTCCGGGCATGGTGATGAAGATCAAGCCTCTGGAAGATGCTCTGGTTCAGGCCAGGCATGCAGCAGGGGACGCGGCGAAGGTTATTTACCTGTCGCCACAAGGCCGTCAGCTGACTCAGTCGGCGGTACGCGAACTGGCGCAAGGGGAGGCTTTTATCCTCATCGCAGGTCGTTATGAAGGCATTGACGAGCGTTTTATTGAAGCTCATGTCGATGAAGAGTGGTCGATTGGCGACTATGTACTTTCCGGTGGCGAGCTGCCGGCGATGGTCCTGATAGATGCGGTTACGCGGCTGCTGCCTGGAGCTTTAGGGCATGCGGACTCTGCGGAGGAAGATTCCTTCACAGATGGTCTGCTGGATTGCCCGCACTACACCCGACCGGAGGTGTATGCGGATCAGCGTGTTCCCGACGTGTTGCTAAGTGGCAATCACGCACATATCCGGCGTTGGCGTTTACAGCAGTCCCTTGGGCGGACCTATGAACGACGACCCGATCTTCTGGAAAGCCGCTCGCTTTCTGGAGAAGAGAAAAAGCTGCTGGCGGAATATATTCGCGAGCGGGACGATAGTTAACGTATCGATGGTAGATCTTGATGATCTGCCTTAGGAGCACAGCATGACTAACAAAATCATTCTGCAACTCGAAGCTGAGCAGATGACTAAAGAGATCCCTCCCTTTGCCCCGGGCGACACTGTTGTCGTTCAGGTGAAAGTGAAGGAAGGCGACCGTTCGCGTCTGCAAGCGTTCGAAGGCGTAGTAATTGCCAAGCGTAACCGTGGTGTAAACAGTGCTTTCACTGTTCGTAAAATCTCCAACGGTGTTGGCGTTGAGCGTACTTTCCAGACCTACAGCCCGCAAATCGACAGTATGGCTGTGAAACGTCGCGGTGACGTTCGCAAAGCCAAGTTGTACTACCTGCGTGACCTGTCCGGTAAAGCAGCTCGCATCAAAGAAAAACTGTCCTGATTTCAGTTTTTCCCGATGTAAAAAAGCAGCCTAAGGGCTGCTTTTTTGTTGACCGAATAAAAGTCTCTACAGACATACAGAGAGATCGCTCTACGCTCTCATTTGTGAAAAACTCCCGCTATTATTTTTCGCAGAATCCGTCACCCCCATGCCCGCCATCGACCACCCTTTGATCGACCGTTTTCTAGACACCTTGTGGTTGGAAAAAGGCCTGTCGGATAACACCCGCGATGCGTATCGCAGCGACCTGGCTTTGTTCAATGGCTGGCTTCAGGAGCACGGTATCGAGCTCGATCAGGCCGGTCGTGAACTTATCCTGGATCACTTGGCATGGCGCTTGGAGAAAGCCTACAAGCCGCGTTCAACAGCTCGCTTTCTTTCAGGGGTTCGCGGTTTCTATCGGTACCTGTTGCGCGAAAAGATGATTCAGATCGATCCAACGTTACGCATCGACATGCCCCAGTTGGGTCGTCCGTTACCAAAATCAATGTCCGAAGCTGACGTTGAAGCGTTACTGGCCGCACCGGACCAGAGCGAAGCCATCGGTCAACGCGACCGGGCCATGCTCGAGGTACTCTATGCCTGCGGGCTACGTGTCACTGAGTTGATTGGCTTGACCCTTGAGCAAGTTAATCTGCGTCAAGGTGTTGTGCGTGTGATGGGCAAAGGCAGTAAGGAGCGCCTGGTGCCGATGGGGGAGGAGGCAATCATCTGGATTGAGCGCTACCTGCGTGATGCCCGTTCAGAGTTATTGAACGGGCGCCCTAGCGACGTTTTATTCCCCAGTCTGCGCGGTGAGCAAATGACCCGGCAAACGTTTTGGCATCGGATCAAGCAACACGCTATGGTCGCTGGCATCAGTAATTCGTTGTCACCGCACACCCTACGTCACGCGTTTGCGACTCATTTGCTCAACCACGGCGCCGACCTGCGCGTGGTCCAGATGTTATTGGGACACAGCGATTTATCCACCACGCAAATCTACACCCATGTGGCGCGCGCTCGGTTGCAAGAAATGCACGCCAAGCATCATCCGCGAGGATAAACACCCGCTTTCCTCGGTCGGTCCCACATCAGCCGAAGTCGGCCTCACAGCCCTTATGTGATAGGCTTTGCCGGTTAGCAAATTGGGCATCACTAAAACGCCTTCGGTCCTCCGCGATCGCCGTTATTAGCTCCCCATAGACCATCGCCCGAGGAGTCCCCATGCGCGTGCCCCAGATTTTCGCCGCTGCAGCTATTGTGTTGGCCAGTTCATTTAGTATGTTTGCCTTGGCTGATGATGCCGCCGATAAAGCCATCCGTAAAACCCTCGACACACTGAAGCTCGATGTGCCGATCGATAGTATTGCGGCCAGCCCGCTGAATGATTTGTACGAAGTGAAACTCCAGGGCGGCCGCGTGCTGTATGCCAGCGCTGACGGCCAGTTCGTGATGCAAGGTTATTTGTTTCAGATGCAGGACGGTAAGCCGGTCAACCTGACCGAGAAAGCCGAGCGTCTGGCTATTTCAAAAACAATCAATGGTATTCCTACAGCTGAGATGGTCGTCTACCCCGCCATCGGTGAAACCAAGTCGCATATCACCGTATTCACTGACACCACCTGCCCTTACTGCCACAAACTGCATGCCGAAGTGCCGGAGCTGAACCGCTTGGGCATCGAAGTTCGCTATCTGGCCTTCCCGCGTCAGGGGTTAGGTTCACCAGGCGACGAGCAGCTGCAAGCGGTTTGGTGTTCCAAGGACAAGAAAAGCGCCATGAACCGTATGGTTGAGGGCAAAAACATAGACTCGGTGAAATGCGCTAATCCTGTTTCCAAGCAATACGCCATGGGCCAGTCTATTGGGGTGAATGGTACTCCGGCCATCGTGCTGGCAGACGGCCAAGTCATTCCCGGTTATCAACCAGCACCGCAAGTGGCCAAATTGGCGTTGAGCGCAAAATAATCCTGACATGCAGGGATAACCTCTGACGGTCAAGAGCGTGCGAATCATTAGCCGCTTCATTAATAGAGCCACCTCGCAGCAGGTGGCGGTTTTCGCGGCCGGCCTTGCGTCGGCCGTTTTATGGGGAGTTCATAGTGAAACCGGTCAAAGTAGGCATCTGTGGGCTTGGTACTGTCGGTGGCGGCACCTTTAACGTGCTTCAACGTAACGCTGAGGAAATTGCTCGTCGTGCCGGGCGTGGCATTGAAGTTGCGCAAATTGGCCTGCGTCGGCCAAATCCTAATTGCCAGGTAACCGGTATCCCTACGACCGCTGATGTTTTTGCCGTGGCCACCAACCCCGAAATCGATATTGTTATCGAACTGATCGGGGGTTATACCGTTGCCCGCGAACTGGTGCTCAAAGCCATTGAAAATGGCAAGCACGTTGTAACTGCCAATAAAGCCCTGATCGCCGTGCACGGTAACGAGATTTTTGCCAAAGCTCGCGAAAAGGGCGTAATCGTAGCGTTCGAAGCCGCAGTGGCTGGCGGCATTCCCGTGATCAAGGCGATTCGCGAAGGCCTTGCAGCTAACCGTATCAACTGGGTGGCCGGGATCATCAACGGCACGGGTAATTTTATTCTCACCGAAATGCGTGAGAAGGGTCGCACCTTTCCTGATGTGCTGGCGGAAGCTCAGGCATTGGGCTACGCCGAAGCTGATCCGACCTTTGACGTTGAAGGTATTGACGCTGCGCATAAGCTGACTATTCTTGCGTCCATTGCTTTCGGTATTCCGTTGCAGTTCGACAAGGCTTACACCGAGGGCATTACCAAGCTGACCACTGCGGACGTGAACTACGCCGAAGCGCTGGGTTACCGCATCAAACACCTGGGCGTGGCACGCAGCACCGCCGCAGGTATCGAGTTGCGGGTGCACCCGACCCTGATCCCTGCTGACCGTCTGATTGCTAACGTCAATGGTGTGATGAACGCAGTGATGGTCAATGGTGATGCGGCAGGCTCGACCTTGTTCTATGGCGCCGGCGCCGGTATGGAACCCACCGCATCATCAGTGATTGCTGATCTGGTCGACGTGGTTCGTGCCATGACCTGCGACCCTGAAAACCGCGTGCCGCACCTGGCTTTCCAGCCAGACTCGCTGTCCGCGCATCCGATTCTGCCGATCGAAGCCTGTGAAAGCGCTTATTACTTGCGTATTCAGGCCAAGGATCACCCCGGCGTCCTGGCGCAAGTGGCGAGTATTCTGTCGGAGCGCGGAATTAACATCGAGTCGATCATGCAGAAAGAAGTCGAAGAACACGACGGCCTGGTGCCGATGATTCTGTTGACTCACAGTGTGCTGGAGCAACGCATGAACGATGCCATTAAGGCACTGGAAGCGTTGCACGACGTGGTTGGACCGGTGGTTCGTATCCGCGTGGAGCATTTGAACTAGGCAGCAGCAAGCTACAACAAAAGCAAATCAACATCGCGGCAAGTTTCACGCCGCAAGCTGCAAGTAGAAGCCAAGCTGCTTTAACTTGTAGCTTGTAGCTTGTAGCTTGCAGCTCAAACCGAAGGTTGCCCCCATGCGCTACATCAGTACCCGCGGCCAAGCGCCCGCGCTGAATTTCGAAGACGTGCTGCTTACTGGCCTTGCCAGCGATGGCGGCCTGTATGTGCCGGAAAACCTGCCGCGCTTTACCCAGGAAGAAATCGCCTCTTGGGCGGGCCTGGCGTATCACGAGCTGGCTTTTCGGGTGATGCGGCCCTTTGTCAGCGGCAGCATTCCAGATGCCGATTTCAAAAAAATTCTTGAAGAAACCTATTCGTCGGGAGAAAACGGCGTGTTTGCCCACGGCGGTATTGCGCCTCTGCGCCCGCTGAACGGCAACGAGTGGGTGCTTGAACTGTTCCATGGTCCGACCCTGGCGTTCAAGGACTTCGCCCTGCAACTGCTCGGGCGTTTGCTCGACTACGTGCTAGCCAAGCGTGGCGAACGGGTGGTGATTCTCGGCGCGACCTCCGGCGATACCGGCTCTGCTGCTATCGAAGGCTGCCGTCGTTGCGACAACGTCGACATTTTCATCCTGCACCCGAACAAACGGGTGTCTGAAGTTCAGCGTCGGCAGATGACCACCATTGCGGGCGAGAACATTCACAACATCGCCATCGAAGGTAACTTCGATGACTGCCAGGAAATGGTCAAGGCCAGCTTTGCCGATCAGGGCTTCCTGAAGGGGACGCGCCTGGTGGCGGTCAACTCGATCAACTGGGCGCGGATCATGGCCCAGATCGTCTACTACTTTCACGCAGCCTTGCAACTTGGTGGCCCGGCGCGGTCAGTGGCGTTCTCAGTCCCAACAGGTAACTTTGGCGACATTTTCGCGGGTTATCTTGCGCGTAACATGGGCTTGCCGATCAGCCAACTGATCGTGGCTACCAACCGCAATGACATTCTTCACCGCTTTATGAGCGGCAATCAGTACACCAAGGAAACCTTGCACGCGACGTTGTCGCCGTCCATGGACATCATGGTTTCGTCGAACTTTGAACGCTTGTTGTTCGATATGCATGGACGTAACGGCGCATCTATTGCGGGCTTGATGGATACGTTCAAGCAAAGTGGCGCCTTTAGCGTCGATGCAGAGCGCTGGACCGAAACCCGCAAACTGTTCGATTCGCTGGCAGTCAGCGATGAAGAGACCTGCGAAACCATCGCCGAGGTGTTTGCAAACACAGGCGAAGTGCTCGATCCGCACACGGCGATCGGTGTCAAAGCCGCTCGCGATTGTCGCCGAAGCCTGGACACCCCGATGGTCATTCTGGGGACCGCGCACCCGGTCAAATTCCCGGAAGCGGTCGATAAAGCTGGTGTAGGAAAAGCGCTCGAGCTACCTGCACATCTATCTGATCTTTTTGTTCGTGAAGAAAAGTACACCGTACTGCCAAATGACTTGAAAGCCGTACATGACTTCGTTGCTCAGCACGGTAATCGCGGAGCACCTCTTTAACGGTATCGTCGTGTAACAACATAAGGCCTGCCGTTTGGCGGGCTTTTTTATTTCCGCGTGCCACACTCGTGAGGTATTGGATCCATATGGAATGGAATAGCGGTGAAGGAATTCAGCATGCACCCTGCGGGTGCCCCTAATAGAATTATTTTGTACACAGCCCTTCTGTTTTGGCTGTTATGTCTAAGTCAAGTGGCGTTCGCAGCTAATAGCTTACCGTTCAGACTCGTCCCGCCCTTTGTCAACCTGACGCCGTTGTCACTCGACCCAAAAGACAGGCAGTGGTTGGATCAACGCCAGAAATTGCGTGTGGGCATCTCGATTGCTGACTACGAACCGATTGACATCACCAGTGACCGTAATCGCTACCAAGGTATCAGCGCGGATTACCTGAGTCTGATTGGCAGTAAGCTTTCTGTCCCCATCCAGGTCGTCGGTTTCGCCCAGCGCAATGAAGCCGTTGAGGCGTTACGCAATGGCACTGTCGATATGCTCACGACGGCCAACGGCTTTGAGCGTGGGGTAAAAGCGCTTGAGTTTTCTGTTGATTACCTTCCAGACCGCTCAGTCATTGTTGGGCGAAGCAGTGACTTCACCCTGCCTTTAAAGTTGAAAGGCAAGAAAATCGTACTACTCGATGGTTACGCCGATGCTGAGGTAGTTCATCGGGTCTACCCGGCAAGTGAGGTGATTCTCGCTCCCAATCTGTTCAGTGCCCTTGAAGCACTGAGCCAAGGCGAGGTTGATGCCTTTATTGGTAACGAAGTCATCGTGCGTGCCTACATGGCTTTGCGGCCCTATATGGGGTTGCAGATCAAATCCGAAAGTGCGTTGCCGCCTATTGGTTTTTCATTCGCTACCCGTAAGGAAGACGCCGCTCTGGTGGCGCTGATCAATCTTGCGCTGGCGAGTATCGATGATTCGGTTCGGCGCGAAGTGCTCGGACGTTGGACTACAGGTCTGGGATCGGACGTTGCCCGTCAGCGCATTAAGCTGAATACCGCTGAACAAGCCTGGATTCGAAAGCATCCCCAAGTCACGGTCGTGTCCGGGCAACATGCGCCGTACCTTTACAAAGACTCAAACGGCCACTGGGTCGGCCTGAACGTGGACATGCTGGAGCGAATTTCACGCATGACGGGTTTGCAGTTTGTGCACAAAGAAGTGGCTTCTACCGAGGAAAGCATCAATTTGCTGCGAAGCGGTCAAGCCGATATGAGTACAACACTCGCCGAAAATAACGAACGCGAGCGATTTCTTGATTTCACATACTCGTTTGGAGGCAGCAACTGGGTGTTTGTTTCGCGTGAGAACGAGGCGTCACCCATTAGCCTCCAAACGTTATCGGGACGTGTCCTCGCGCTGCCCGCCCGGCATGCGTTGGAGGACTATATCCGCCGAAACTATTCAGGCATCCGGATCTACTCGGTCAACACTTACGAACAAGCGCGCAGGATGGTTGAAAACGGTCAGGCCGATGCCACGATCCAGAGCGAGGCTGGCGCTCATCTGCTTCCGCTCGCTACGCTGAAAATTGGCCGCACCGTTGAGGGTCAGTGGTCATCTGATCGCTTCTCCGTAGTACGGACGCAACCCGAACTGCTCAGCATTCTGAATAAAGCCCTCGAAGAGTTTCCGGTGGCGGAAATGCGCGCGATTCGCATGAAATGGTTGGGGGCAGTTGTCGTTCCGCCGCCGGTGTGGTTGCGAATTCCGGCTTGGGTCTACTGGGCTATGGCGGTCACACTTCTGTTCGGCCTGATCTCCCTGATCTGGAGCGGCCGTTTAAATGTGCAGATACAGCAGCGCCTCAAAGCCGAGGAACAACTCAACGATCAATTGGCATTCAAGCGGGCCTTGCTCGATGGTATTCCCAATCCGATCTACGTCCGTGACCTACGCGGTTGTTTGATTTCGTGTAACCGCAGCTACGAGGAAAGTTTTGGCATCAGCTTCGAGCAAATGAGCGGACGTCGCCTGATTGATGTCGAGTTAATCCCGAGCATAAGCGCCGAACAGATGCATGCCGACTACCTGAAATTGCTTGAAAACCAGCAACCGGTGTTTGCTGACCGGCGCATGGAACTGTTTGGTCGCTTGATTGATGCCTATCAATGGACCGTACCGTTCTATCGGGCTGACGGTCAATTACAGGGGTTATTAGGTGGCTGGATTGATATCACCGAGCGCAAACGACTGGAAGCTCAGCTCACTGAAGCACGGCAACTGGCTGAACAGGCTAATGAAGCCAAAAGCGTTTTTCTGACGACCATGAGTCACGAAATTCGCACGCCGATGGGGGCGATCATTGGCTTGCTCGAACTCGAGCGCGAACTGATCTTGCAGCGCGGCGAAACACCGTCTCAAGGGCTGAATCTTGCCTGTCAGTCTGCCCATGAGCTGATCGAGCTGATTGGCGACAGTTTGGACTTGACCAAAATTGAAGCCGGCAGCATGCAATTGGCGTTGGCGGTGACTTCACTACGGCCGTTTTTTGATGGCATTTTTCGGTTGTTTAAGGTCAGTGCTCGTGAAAAGGGACTCGATGTGCGATTGGAGTTTGCCGACCAGGCCGAGGGGGATTTTTGGGTCGACCCTCTGCGTCTGCGTCAAATCATGCACAACTTGCTGGGCAACGCCTTAAAGTTCACCCGAGAGGGGTCAGTGGTCGTGAGTGTCACGACCTCGGGCTTGCCGCAACGGCCGTGTCTGCGGGTCAGCGTAAAAGACAGTGGAGTAGGTATCGACATCGCGCAGCAATCTCAGCTGTTTCAGCCTTTCGCACAAGCCACCGACGATACGGCTGCCAAATACGGTGGGTCCGGCCTTGGTTTGAGTATCTGCAAGCAGTTGGTTGAGTTAATGGGAGGCCACGTCGGCCTCGAAAGTACCCCAGGCACAGGGACTTGCGTGACGGTTGAATTGCCCTTGGTCCGCGTGCTCATAGAGCATGATCGGGCCACCGAAACGGATAAACATCTCGCCGCTAGCCGCTCAATTCGGATACTAATTGTTGATGACCTGTCGGCGAACCGACTGGTACTGAATCAGCAGTTAGAATTTCTCGGCCATGAGGTGGTATGTACCGGCGATGCAAGGTCAGCCCTTAAGCTTTGGCGACAAGAGACATTCGATGCGGTCTTTACCGACTGCAATATGCCGGTAATGAGTGGCTATGCGTTGGCCGAAAATATTCGATCGATTGAGATAGAGGAACAACGTCAGGCCTGTCCGATCATTGGTTATACCGCCAACGCCATGAGTGGGGAGCGTCAGCGCTGCGAACAGGCAGGCATGAGCCAACTATTGATCAAGCCAGTGTCGTTGAGCCGGCTGGCGCAAGTGCTAGCCGAGATTGCACCGATGCAGTCTTTTGACGTCGATACTCTGCGCAAAATGACCCAAGCCAACGACAAACAGATGCACCAACTGTTGTCAGAACTCTGGAAAAACCTGCAGCAGGAGGTGGAAGTACTTGCGCCTGCCACCAAGACGCAGGACTGGAAGGCCCTGAGTGCCTCTGTGCACCGCTTAAAAGGTGTAGCGTGCCTTATCGATTCAGTTCCGTTGGCGAAGGCGTGTGCCAGTCTTGATGGTAGCGTAAGTCAACAGAACAACGCTTCGCTTGCCGTGCAATGGCAAACGTTGAGTTGCGCGATTGAGCAGTTGCGTGCGGATATCCAGCATCACCTGTCGCCTCCAGTTTAAGACATGTCTTATTGGGAACAGATGCTGACCACTTTAAAGTGCAGAGACCGTTGGCTAAAACTGCTCTGACCCGGGAGGCGAAATTGTGCGCTCACTTAATGTTTTGATACTTGAAGACAATGCATTTCAACTGATGGCGCTGCATCAAATGCTCAACGCAAATCAGGTGTTCAATGTCATGACGGCTCACAGCGTTGCCGATGCGCGGCAATCATTGGCTAATCGCGGCGATGTCGATATTGCTATCTGTGATTTGCAAATGGAGGGTGCGGACGGGCTTGAGATGATTCGATACCTCGCCGAAGGTCAGCGCGCTCGCGCGATTATTATCCTTAGCAGCAGTGATAGAAGCGTACTCGACGGTGCGGCCTATCTAGCGCGGCAACAGGGCCTGTGGGTTTTAGGCAGCCTGCAAAAGCCAGCGTCCGCTGCGGTGCTTCGGGAATTGCTTGAGTCTTACTGCGCCGGCCGACAGGCTCTCGAGCCGTTACCTCTGTCTCCCGGTTGCGCCGTGTTTTCTTTGGAAGAACTGCACCCACTGGCACCCGGTCAGCATATTCGCGAAATTGATGTTGTCGAGCAGTGGACCGCCCACTACCAACCTAAAGTCAATATTGGAGGTGATGTGCTTGGCGTCGAAGCGTTGATTCGCTGGCAGCATCCCCGTCATGGCTTGTTGTCGCCGGGCAGCTTCATGGCCGCCGTCGAGGGCGCGGGGCTTATCGTGCCGCTGACCTGGCGCATGCTGGAGTTGGCATTGAAATTATCTTCCAAGGTTATGCAGGCAACTGGCAGCGCATTGCCCGTTGCGGTGAATATTGCGCCGACAATGCTTAATGAAGCAGATTTTGTTGAAGGCGTCGGCGCACTTCTGTCACGACTGGATTTACCGGCCAGCGTCCTCACTCTTGAGATCGTAGAAAGCTCAGCGCTGCAAACCACTACTGCGCAGCTGGAAGGCTTGCTGCGCTTGCGCATGCGGGGCTGCACTTTGTCTATCGATGACTTCGGGACGGGCGCATCGAATATTCAGCGCCTGCTTCAATTGCCGTTCTCGGAGTTGAAGATTCCGGCCGAATTCATACGCGGTATGGCCGAAGATGCCCGCAAAGCTGCCGTAGTAGCGGGTGCTTGGGTGATGGCGCGCGAGATGCAAATGGAGGTGGTAGTAGAGGGCGTGGAGACAACTTGTGATTATGAGGCGGTCAAGGCATTAGGCAGTCCGATGTTGCAGGGATATTTCGTGGCTAAACCTATGAACGAGGCGGACCTGTTTGGCTGGATGGCAGGGCGTTCCAGCGTTGATTTCAAGTCAAACCATGTTCCTGCAAATAAATAAACAATCCTGCATCATTGCTAAGCCCTAATTTGCGCATGGCGCTAACTTTATGTGCGCTCACGGTTTGCTTGCTACGGTTGAATTGCGCGGCAATCTCACCTACTGAGCGACCGGCCCCTAGCAGGCGGAGTACCTCTGACTCCTTGGGGGATAGGTGTTGGTGGGCGATCAATGTGTCCGAGCCGTAATCACCCGCGTCAAGTAGCGTTTTGGCGACCGATGCTGCGACGTACTGCTTGCCCTGATGGATGCACTCGATCGCAGCGGGCAATTCCCCCGCCAAGCTTGCCTTGCTCAAAAGTGCCGTGACACCTGACGCTAGGATCGAGCGAAACAGCCCTGCATTATTGAGCATAGTCACGACGACGATGGGCAGCTGTGGGTAATCACGGCGAACCCGCTCCAGCAATATTAGCCCGTCGTTCTGCAGATCGATGGGCATCATGAAGTCGGTCACCAGTACATCACAGGGGTGATTTTTCAGTGCCTCGGCGAGCGCCGATGGCGAGTCGGCCTCGGCGATTACGGTGGCATGGCTGTGTTGCTCAAGCACAACCCTCAACCCGATCAGGAAAATAGGATGATCGTCGGCCAGAATGACGCGCAACGGTTTGGCAGGAGCGGCGTTCAATATTGGGGTCCTTTATAAGAGA
The DNA here is from genome assembly GCF_035019745.1 of Pseudomonas sp. 10S5. Taxonomy (NCBI): domain Bacteria; kingdom Pseudomonadati; phylum Pseudomonadota; class Gammaproteobacteria; order Pseudomonadales; family Pseudomonadaceae; genus Pseudomonas; species Pseudomonas sp. 10S5. The sequence continues at coordinate 145,939 of NZ_JASJVL010000006.1, read as the reverse complement.
TATCTGCCGTTGTTTTTTATCTGTCATCTTCGGCAGGCATGCTCAGGCGTCTGGTAGCGGGCAATCACCCCACTCAGGTGAGAAGAACTTTCTTATCGAACGGATGGTCATTGATAAGCACCTTGCATTCAAACTATCGAGTGGTGACCAGATGGAAAATATCAGCTTATTGCTGAGTGAAGCCCTGACACCTTATCAGGCAAACCTAGGGCCAGCGGGCGCGAATGGCGAACGCGTCGTCACTTTGAAAAATGCGGCAGGTGCGATTGTGATCGAACGCACACTTTGCGTGGCGCAGCTTTGTGACAAACGGCAACTGACGGATGTGGTAGATGGTTTTCACCGGGATCTACTGATTGCTGAAGGCCGAATTGAACCTTGCGTCATCGCAGCCATGCGGTATGCGACGTCTACTCAGGTTTTTACTTCGTTGCAGGCTTTTAATTGATTGTTCGGGAACCTTTTTCGCGCCGAGTGCTCTGATTAATTACGGCAGGTTCAAGCATTGTGCTCCGGTGATTGATACCTGCCGTACTGGTCCTGAGGGATCACGGTTTGACCCCGAGTGAGTGCCCCACTGCTCGGGGTTTCTTTTGCCTGAAATTCGGCCAATGAGTCTGATTACTGCAATGAACTCTTCCCCTTATGGGCTTTCAAAAAATGCCTTGGCGTCTTCCAGGTACGCCAAGCGGGAGTTGGGGTCTAGCCAGTCGGCGTAGAAGTCGATGAGTTTGGTTTGACGCAGGACACGCATTTTGCGGTTGATGATTTCCATCGCGTCGCGCCCTTGGGCCGTATCCGAGCAACCAATATGGGCGAACTGATATTTAGCCGTGCCCATGATCGGGTAGAACTTTAGATCGTTGGGGTCGATATCTTCTTGCGTCGCAGTGAATCGTGCCTCAGGCCAGTAACTGATTAGCGCACGCAATCTGCCCACGCGCTCCATCTGTAACAGGCTGCCAACAGCGTCATTGCCATAGTGCCGGCTGACCGCATCATTTGGTGCGGCCTGAAGTATTTGATCGATCACCGGGCCATAGCTTCGCTCTGCGACGATTCCGAGCTTGATTTGTCGACTTGCCAACAGCGCCGCTAGATCGACCTGACCCTCCTTGATGAAAGGGCTTACGCGACTGAAGTCATTGCGGCGAATAACTATGCCATTACTGATCACTGCGTAGGTTGGGATCGAAAATACAATGGTTTTAGCGCGCTCAGCGGTCCACAGCAATGTCGGGTCACAGGTAAACGACGGTTCATTGAGCATCTGTATCCCCCGGGCCCGATTTACACGCAACATTAAATGATCGTACTCAGGCATCCCGGCTATCAGCAAAGGCATTAGCTTATCAATAGCGCCTTGTCCCTCTTGGGGGCCTGAGCTAATGGTCAAAGGGGGAAAGTCTCGCAGTAACCACATAATTGTGTCTTTCGCCATACCAATGCGCGGAACGCATAAAAGCATCAGCGTGATCAGCGCTACCTTTGCGTAGGTTCTGGTAAGTAGTAAGCGGCAGGTCATTCGCTGAATCCATCCGCAAAAAAAAGTGACTGAATTATAGCGCCATTTAGCTGGCGTTCTGCTTGTCTAGATTAAAATCTGCCTTCCGCTGTCTCTGCCTCAAGCAACGTACCTGCTGAGTTCGGCCCAACGTGCTCATAAATAGAGGTGTTCCCAAGTCGTTGGCAGACCATCGTCGTCGTTGAAGAGGTCAGCATCGGGTAGACTTGTCGCCTTTCCCCGTATCTAGAAGCCCGTCCATGGCCCAGCCGTCCACGACCTACAAATTCGAACTCAACCTCACCGACCTTGATCGTGGCGTGTATGAGAGCGTTAAACAGACTATCGCCCGGCATCCTTCGGAAACCGAAGAACGTATGACCGTGCGTTTGCTCGCCTATGCCTTTTGGTACAACGAGCAGCTGTCATTTGGCCGTGGTCTGTCAGAAGTAGACGAACCAGCGCTGTGGGAAAAAAGCCTAGATGATCGCGTTTTACACTGGATCGAAGTCGGTCAGCCTGACGCAGATCGGTTGACCTGGTCTTCGCGGCGAACCGAACGCACCAGTTTGCTGGCGTACGGCAGCTTGCGCGTTTGGGAAACCAAGGTGATTCCGGTTGCGAAAAACCTGAAAAACGTGAATATCGCCGCTGTGCCGCAAGACATTCTGGAAGTACTGGCCAAGGACATGCCACGGGTTATCAAGTGGGACGTGATGATCAGCGAAGGGACTATTTTCGTCACCGACGACCGCGGCCAGCACGAAGTTCAGCTGCAATGGCTTACCGGTGAGCGCGACTGATTAGCGCCGTCTCTGACTGCCCGGCCAGCATGGTCAAAAAGTAAAACATCAGCGGAAACCGAATGCGTATCGAAGCTCGCCTGTTGCCTGACACCTTGCCATTCCTTGGCGACCTGCCACCCTTGTTGACCCGTCTATATGCCGCACGCGGCGTGGTGTCCGAGGTGGAGCTGGACAAGAGTCTGGCGCGGCTGATCCCGTATCAGCAACTCAAGGGTATTGATGCGGCGGTCGATCTGCTGGTTATTGCGCTGAAAGAGCGCCAGCGCATTCTGATCGTTGGCGACTTCGATGCTGACGGAGCAACCGCCAGCGCCGTGGGCGTGTTGGGGCTGCGTCTGTTCGGCGCGGCTCATGTCGATTATCTGGTGCCCAATCGATTTGAATATGGTTACGGCCTGACCCCGGAAATCGTCGCGGTCGCACTTCAGCGTCAGCCGCAATTGTTGATTACCGTGGACAACGGCATCTCCAGCGTCGAGGGTGTGGCGACGGCCAAAGCGGCGGGGTTGACGGTACTGGTCACCGATCACCACTTGCCCGGCCGTGAATTACCGGCTGCCGATGCCATCGTCAACCCGAATCAGCCCGGTTGTGAGTTTTCCAGCAAAGCCCTCGCGGGTGTCGGCGTTATCTTCTACGTGTTGATGGCCTTACGCGCTCGTTTGCGTGACACCGGTTATTTCCAGGCCCACCAACAGACTCAGCCGAACCTCGGTGACCTGCTGGATTTGGTCGCGTTGGGCAGCGTTGCCGACGTCGTGCCGCTGGACGCCAACAACCGCATTCTGGTGCATCAAGGTTTGTTGCGAATTCGTGCGGGTCGCGCGCGGCCGGGGCTCAAAGCGATTCTCGAGGTCGCACGTCGTGAAGCCTCACGCATTACGTCCACCGACCTGGGCTTCATCATTGGTCCGCGCTTGAACGCGGCGGGGCGTCTGGATGACATGAGTCTGGGCATTGAATGCCTGCTCTGCGAAGACGAAACCCTGGCCCGTGAAATGGCCACGCAGCTTGATGATTTGAACCAGGACCGCAAATCCATCGAGCAAGGCATGCAGCGCGAGGCACTGGCCCAACTCAAGGACTTGCCGTTGGAGTCAATGCCGTTCGGTTTATGCTTATTCGAAGCCGATTGGCACCAAGGGGTGATTGGCATCCTCGCTTCGCGCATGAAGGAACGTTATCACCGTCCAACCATTGCCTTCGCCAGTGCGGGGGAGGGTGTGCTTAAAGGCTCAGCGCGTTCGGTGCCCGGCTTCCACATTCGCGATGCACTAGACGCGGTTGCCGCCAAACACCCAGAACTGATCAGCAAGTTCGGAGGCCATGCAATGGCGGCCGGCTTGTCATTGCCAGAAGCGAACTTCCCCGCCTTTGCCGAGGCTTTTGACGTTGAAGTCCGTCGCCAATTAGATGAAGAAGACCTGACCGGGCGACTGCTGTCTGATGGCACGCTGGCGGTGGAAGAGTTTCACCTGGAACTGGCTCGCGCCTTGCGTAACGCCGGTCCTTGGGGCCAGCACTTCCCCGAGCCACTGTTCCACGGCGTATTCCAACTGGTCGAACAACGCATCGTCGGTGATCGACATTTAAAAATGGTGCTAAAAAGCGAATGCGGGTCGCTGAAGCTCGACGGTATCGCCTTTGGTGTTGATCGTGAGATCTGGCCCAATCCAACCATTCGTTGGGTGGAGTTAGCCTACAGACTCGACCTAAATGAGTTTCGAGGTAATGAAACAGTTCAATTGATGGTTGCGCACATCGCTCCGCGTTAGAGCAGGCAAGTAGGCAGGGGTACGAACCCTCGCTACCTCGGGTTGTCTACTAGGCTCTAAGCACGATCGAGAACGTTAATTAGAGTCTGGAAGTTTAACTTGAGAGGTGCCCATGAGCCTGCTGCTTGAACCCTATACTATTCGCGAACTGACCTTACTTAACCGCATTGCGGTGTCGCCGATGTGTCAGTACTCCTGCGTCGATGGCTTGGCCAATGATTGGCATCTGGTCCATTTAGGTAGCCGCGCCATCGGCGGCGCGGGGCTGATTTTCACCGAAGCCACAGCGGTGACCGAAGATGGCCGCATAACCCCTGAAGACTTGGGGTTGTGGAATGACGAGCAGATCGAGCCGCTGCAACGTATTACCCGGTTTATTACGGCCCAAGGTGCAGTCGCCGGTATGCAATTGGCCCATGCCGGACGTAAATCCAGCACGTGGCGCCCCTGGATCGGCAAACATGGCAGCGTGCCGATCAGTGAAGGCGGTTGGGTGCCTGTTGGCCCTTCCCCGATTGCCTTTGATCCGCAACATACAGCGCCAACTCAGCTGGAAGAACCGCAGATTCAGGAAATCATCACCGCGTTCGTTGAAGCCGCCAAGCGCGCATTGATCGCCGGCTTTAAAGTGATCGAGCTGCACGCCGCCCATGGCTATTTGCTGCACCAATTTCTGTCGCCTCTGAGCAACCAACGTCGTGATCAATACGGTGGTTCATTCGAAAATCGCATCCGTTTAACGCTGCAAGTCACCCAAGCCGTGCGTGCGGTCTGGCCGCAAGAGCTGCCCTTATTCGTACGCGTCTCTGCGACCGACTGGGTGGAGGATGGCTGGAACCCTGACGAAACCGTCGAGCTGGCACGGCGCTTGAAAGACTTGGGCGTCGACTTGGTTGACGTATCCTCAGGCGGCACGGCGGCCAAAGCTGAAATTCCGGTAGGACCAGGCTACCAGACGCGATTCGCCGAGCGCGTGCGCAAAGAGTCCGGCATAGCCACCGGCACGGTGGGCATGATCACCGAACCGGCACAGGCCGAACACATCCTGCGTACCGGCCAGGCCGACCTGATCCTATTGGCCCGAGAACTGCTGCGTGACCCGTACTGGCCCCTCCACGCCGACGACGATCTCGGCGGCCGCAAAGCCGTCTGGCCCGCCCAATACCAACGCGCCACCCACCGTGATCAACCGATCCACGAATCCGATTTGCGCGATTGAATGGACAGGCGGCGTGTCCAACACGCCGCTGTGAATCCTTCGCCAACAAATTGGTCTCTACAGGGGGTAGATCTCAGCTTTTCCCGACCTTGCACGCATCCCCGGCTGGTGCCGTCCCGTGGTCATACGGTTTGCCGAGCCACATGTAGAGCAGGCCCAGGCCGATGACGATGGCGGTGGTCAGGACCATGGCGTAGTTGATGTACCACGCCGCGTCTGGGGTGCGCGGCCAGGCCATGTTGATGATCGCTAGGACGCCATAGATCAGCGCACCAAGGTTAATCGGCAGGCCCCATATGCCGAGGCTAAATTGGCCGCTGGGTATCCAGCCACGTGCGCGGGCGAAAAGGGCAGCGGCCACGATCATTTGGAACGCAAGGTAAATTCCGATGGCGGCGAAGCTGACGATGGTGGCAACCGCATCCTGCAACACAAGGCCCAGGCAAATGATCAGCGCCGGCAATATACCGGCTACAAACAGTGCCGCGACCGGCACTTGGGTATTGGGCGACAGACGTTTAAGCACGTCGCTGCCCACGATCATTTCATCTCGGGCGTAGGCATACAGCAGTCGGCTAGCGGCGGCCTGTAGGCTTATCACGCAGGAGATAAACGAAATCATTACAACGGCCATGACCACTTTTGAACCGGTGACCCCGAAAGCGTTGCTGAGAATAGTGGTCACCGGGTCTTTGTCGGTGCCGTTGATCACCGCCGCCATGTCCGGCACGGAAAGAATCAGCGCCAGGCACGCGAACATTGCTGCGGCGCCGCCGATGTAGATGGTCATGCGCATGGCGCGCGGAATCATCTTGCTCGGGTTGGGTGTTTCTTCGGCCACGTCACCGCAGGCTTCAAAGCCGTAATACAAAAACATTCCCGCCAGCGATGCAGTCAAAAAAGCCGGCAAGTACGAGCCGTCTATACGGATGTCGAAGGTGTTAAACAGCACGCTGATTGGCTGGTGGCGCTCGAATATCAACAAGTACAAACCGACGATTACAGCGCCGATCAACTCGCATAAAAAGCCAAACATGGCGATGCGCGACAGTACCTTAGTGCCGCTTAGGTTAACCAACGTGGCAAACAGCGTTAGCACCAGTGCAATGACGATATTGGTAGTGTTGCTCGGTGCGAAACCCAACATCGCGGCCAAATAAGGCCCGGCACCCACTGCAACAGCGGCAATAGTCACGCATAAGGCAATCGCGTAAATCCAGCCCACCATCCACGCCCAGCGCTTACCCACTAAACGGCGAGCCCACGGATAAACACCACCTGAAATCGGAAACTGGGACACCACCTCACCGAAGATCAGGCACACCAATAATTGGCCGATACCCACCAATAAGTAAGCCCAGAACATCGGGGGGCCGCCCGCTGCCAGGCAAAAGCCGAACAAGGTGTAAACGCCGACGACCGGCGACAAGTAGGTGAAGCCCAGCGCGAAGTTTTCCCACAAGCTCATGGTGCGGTTGAAGTTAGAGGTGTAACCCAACTTCCTCAGTTGTTCAGCGTCGCTGTCTGCGGCTGAATTAAGGGATGGAACAGTCATATATTTCTCCTGGAAATCGCCAGATTTTGGGTATGGGAATCCGCAGCCATGCACTCAAGCGCGGCCCGGTTCAGTCGTTATTGTTTTGATCCCACTAAAGGCTACGATCAGTTCTAATGCTTAAACATCACATGCCTGACGGTGGTGTAGTCTTCCAATCCATACATGGACATATCCTTGCCATAACCGGACAGCTTTTGCCCGCCATGGGGCATTTCGCTGACCAACATAAAGTGGGTGTTGACCCACGTGCAGCCATACTGCAAACGGGCGGCCAGCCGATGGGCGCGGCCGACGTCCTTGGTCCACACCGAGGACGCCAGGCCATAATCCGACTCATTGGCCCACGCCAATGCCTGTGCTTCATCGTCGAATGGAGTCACCGTAACCACCGGTCCAAATACTTCGCGGCGGACGATTTCGTCATCCTGCTGAGCGTCGGCCAACACCGTTGGTTCGAAGAAGAAGCCATTGCCTTCTATCGCCTTGCCACCGGTGATCAGTCGAATGTGTGACTGGGCAAGTGCGCGCTCAACGAAACCCACAACTCGATCCCGATGCTGCGCAGAAATTAACGGACCCAATTGGGTTTCCGGATCGTTTTGCAAACCCACCTTAATGCTGCTGACCGCTTCGCCGAGTTGAGTGACGAATTTTTCGTAGATGCCTTTCTGTGCATAAATCCGGCACGCAGCGGTGCAGTCCTGCCCCGCGTTATAGAAGCCGAAGGTGCGAATACCGTCCACGGCGGCTTCAATATCGGCATCGTCAAAAATAATCACCGGCGCCTTGCCACCCAATTCCATGTGCATGCGTTTAACGCTGTCGGCGGTGCTGGAAATGATGTGCGAACCGGTAGCGATTGAGCCGGTTAGCGAGACCATCCGCACTTTCGGGTGGGTCACCAGCGGATTTCCCACGGTTTGCCCGCGACCGAACACCAGATTCAGCACGCCCGCCGGGAAGATATCGGCGGCCAACTCGACCAAGCGCAACGCGGTCAGCGGGGTTTGTTCTGACGGTTTGAGCACCACAGTATTACCTGCCGCCAACGCCGGTGCGATTTTCCAGGCGACCATCATCAGCGGGTAGTTCCACGGCGCAATCGAGGCAACAACGCCCACTGGATCACGGCGGATCATGGAGGTATGTCCCGGCAAATACTCACCCGCCGCCGAACCGCTCATACAACGGCTGGCGCCAGCGAAGAAACGGAACACGTCGGCGATCGCCGGCATTTCATCGTTGAGGGCGGCGTGGTACGGCTTGCCGCAGTTATCGGATTCAAGTTTTGCCAATTCTTCTGCATGAGCGTCGATGGCGTCGGCCAGTTTAAGTAGCAACAGCGAACGATCCTTGGGCGCGGTCTGCGACCAGCATTCAAATGCGGTCTCTGCGGCCCGCACGGCAGCATCGACCTGAGCCTCACTGGCTTCGTTGATTTCTACCAATACACGGCCCAACGCCGGGTTGAATATCGATTGGCTAGGGCCTTCGCCCGCGACCAAGTGGCCATTGATCAACAGTTTGGTTTGCATGGTTGGCTCCTACAGGGGAATTGGTTATTTACCACCACTGCCCGCGACGCTTTCGCCGCCGCGTGTCAGGTAATACGCGCCAAGGATTGGCAGCATAGTCACCAGCATCACCAGCATGGCGACCACGTTAGTCACCGGCACATCGCGCGGTCGACTGAGTTGGTTAAGCAGCCAAATCGGCAACGTCCGCTCATGGCCTGCGGTAAAGGTGGTCACGATGATCTCGTCAAACGACAACGCAAACGCCAGCATCCCGCCCGCTAATAAGGCTGAGCCGAGGCTGGGCATGATGATGTAGCGAAAGGTCTGCCAGCCGTCGGCGCCCAAATCCATGGATGCTTCGATCAAGCTGTGGGAGGTGCGGCGCAGTCGAGCGACAACGTTGTTGTAGACGATTACTACACAGAAGGTCGCGTGGCCGACGATGATGGTGAACATTCCCGGTTCGATGCCCAACGTCTTGAACGCCGAGAGCAAGGCGATACCGGTAATGATTCCCGGCAGTGCAATCGGCAGAATCAGCATCAGCGAGATACCGTCCTTGCCAAAAAAATCCCGGCGATAGAGCGCAGCGGAGGCCAGTGTGCCGAGGACCATCGCAATCAAGGTGGCGATGCAAGCAATCTCCAGCGAGAGCTTGATCGACTCCAGCACATCCGTCCGCGAGAAGGCCACGCTGAACCACTTGAGAGTGAATCCCCGTGGCGGAAAGCTGAAGGCGGCGTCTTCGGTGTTGAAGGCGTACATGAAGATGATGAAGATCGGAAAGTGCAAAAATACCAAACCGCCCCAGGCCGCCAGTTTCAAGCCCAGAGGTGCGTGCGCGCTGCCAGTCGAAGAGTTAAAGCGCATCGAAGGCTCCCAGGCGTTTGACAATGGACAGGTAAATCGCAATCAGCACGATGGGCACCAACGTGAAGGCCGCCGCCATGGGCATGTCGCCAATGGCGCCTTGCTCGGCGTAAACCATGCTGCCAATGAAGTAACCGGGCGGCCCGATCAATTGCGGCACGATAAAATCGCCCAAGGTCAGGGAGAAGGTGAAAATCGAACCGGCGGCGATCCCCGGCACCGACAGCGGCAATACCACGTTCATGAAGGTCTGGCGCGGCGTGGCCCCAAGGTCCGCAGAAGCTTGCAGTAATGAAGGCGGCAAGCGCTCCAGTGAGGCTTGAATCGGCAGGATCATGAATGGCAGCCAGATATAAACGAAGACCAGAAAGCGCCCCACGTTCGAGGTCGACAAGGTGCTGCCGCCAATCTCGGGAATGCTCAGGATCAACTGTAAGATCGATTCCAGGCCCAGATGCTGAACAAACCACTGCGCAACGCCGCCTTTGGCCAACAGCAGGGTCCAGGCGTAGGCCTTGACGATGTAACTGGCCCACATCGGCATCATCACCGCGATGTAAAAGAACGCTTTGGTTTTGCCGGTGGTGTAGCGCGCCATGTAATAAGCAACGGGAAACGCGATGATGCCGCTGGCAACCGACACGGCTACTGCCATGCTCAGGGTGCGGGTGATGATGTCGAAGTTGGCCGGATTGAACAGAGCTGCGAAGTTTTCCAGGGTCAGGACCGGGGTGACCGCCATGGTGAAGTCGTCGAAGGTGTAGAACCCCTGCCACAAGAGGTTCAGCAACGAGCCGAGGTACACCGCGCCAAACCAAAACAACGGTGGAATCAGCAGCAGAGACAGGTACAGATTGGGTCGTCGATACAGCAGATTGGAAAACCGCCGCAAGGGCGGTTGCCCAGTCGGCATCGCCTGATGAGAGATGGCCTGGCTCATGACTACGCGCCCTCGCTCAAGGCAGTTTCATGCAGCGTAATCATGGCTTCACGGGACCAGCGGGCCATAAGCCGCTGCCCCGGTTGGTGCTGCGCCGTGGTGTCCAGCCATTGGCTATTGGCGTGGCTGATGTTCAAGGTCTGGCCGTTATCGAGCGTGAGTTCGTAGCGGGTGGCGCTGCCCTGATATTGAACGTCGTGCAGCAAACCGCTGACCTCAATCTCATGGCTGCCGGCCTGGCCTTCGGCGAAACGAATATGCTCCGGGCGGATAGAAAAGGGCAGGGTGGTGCCGCTGAGTTGCAAGGCCAATTCACCGCGCAGCACGTTGGAGGTGCCGACAAACTCGGCGACAAAGGTGGTGGCCGGTTTCATGTACACATTGCGCGGGGTATCGACCTGCTCGATGCGACCCTTGTTGAACACCGCCACGCGGTCGGACATTGACAGCGCTTCGGTTTGATCATGGGTGACGAAAATGAAGGTGATGCCGAGTTGGCGTTGCAGCTTCTTCAGTTCACCTTGCATCTGCTCGCGTAGTTTCAAATCCAGCGCGCCCAGCGGCTCATCAAGCAATAGCACGCGCGGCCGATTGACCAGTGCCCGCGCCAAGGCGACCCGCTGGCGTTGGCCACCGGAAAGCTGCACCGGTTTACGCTCGCCGTAGCCGTCCAATGCGACCATGCCCAGTGCGTCCTGAGCGCGATTCAAGCGTTCGGTCTTGCCGACGCCTTTGACCTTCAGGCCGTAAGCAACGTTGTCCCGAACGTTCATGTGCGGGAACAGTGCGTAATCCTGAAACACGGTATTAACGTCCCGCTCATAGGGCGGCAGGCCTGCGGCTTCCTCGCCGTGAATACGAATCGACCCTGCGCTGGGCTGCTCGAAACCGGCAATCAAGCGCAGGCAGGTCGTTTTGCCCGAGCCCGATGGGCCCAGCATGGAGAAGAACTCACCGTCCTGAATATCAATAGAAACCCGGTCAACGGCCTTCACTTCGCCGAACTGACGGGAAACGTTAGTGAACTGGACTGCGAGTGTCATGGTTTAAGATTCCGAAATTCGAGAGCCCGGTGGGCTTTGAAACGCTGTGCAGGCTGTGTGGAACCGAACTCATTCGGGAAGCAAGCGCCACGGTCTATTAGAAAAGCCGCGCAATGTCATTCGCCAATGAATTCGCCCCACAGGGATGCCGCAGATTCAGCGTTAGCGGCCGCCCATGATCGCAATGTAGTCCTGGGTCCAGCGGCTGTACGGCACGAACTTGCCGCCTTCAGCTTGTGGAGTGGTCCAGAACGCGATTTTGTCGAACTGGTCGAAGCCGTTGGTATTACAGCCCTCAGCCCCGAGCAGTTCGCTGGCCTTACAGGCGGCCGGTACAGCTGGCAGCGAGCCGAACCACGCGGCTACATCCCCCTGGACTTTCGGTTGCATTGACCAGTCCATCCATTTGTAGGCGCAGTTTGGATGTTTGGCGTCGGCGTGCAGCATGGTGGTATCGGCCCAACCAGTGGCGCCTTCTTTGGGAATGGTCGAAGCCACTGGCTGTTTGTCGGTTTGCAGGCCATTGACCATGTAGCCCCATGAACTGGTGGCCGCGACGCCTTCGTTTTTCACGTCACTCATCTGCACGGTCGCGTCGTGCCAGTAGCGGTGGATCAACGCGTGTTGTTCACGCAGTAGATTCAGCACGGCCTTATATTGGGTTTCGGTCAGTTCGTAGGGGTTTTTGATGCCCAATTCAGGCTGGATGGATTTCAAATACAGTGCAGCATCGGCGATGTAGATCGGGCCGTCATACGCCTGCACCCGACCTTTGTTGGTCTTGCCATCGGGCAGCTTTTGTTCTTTGAACACTACGTCCCAGCTCACGGGCGGAGTTTTGAATACGTTGGTGTTGTACAGCAACACGTTCGGACCCCACTGATAAGGTGTGCCGTAGGTTTGCTTGTTGACCACATACCACGGTCCATTTACCAAGCGTGGATCAAGGTTCTTCCAGTTCGGAATCAGCGCAGTGTTGATCGGTTGTACCCGTTTACCGACGATCAAACGCAATGATGCGTCGCCGGATGCGGTCACCAGATCGTAACCGCCCTTGGCCATCAAACTGACCATTTCATCGGACGTGGCGGCGGTTTTGACGCTGACCTTACAGCCGGTTTCCTTTTCAAAACCTGTCACCCAGTCATACGCTTTATCACTCTCCCCCCGCTCTATGTAGCCCGGCCACGCCACAATATCGAGCTGGCCTTCACCTGGTCCCACTGTTTTAAGCATTTCTGCTGCCTGCACGCCACAACTGCTGAACAAGCTGGTGACAATAGCGCTGAGTACGGCGGTCTTGAGCACTGACATGGAATTCCCTCTTCTTTAATTATGGTCGGGGCAGTTTTGCAGGCAGCTGTAAGCTGTAAGCCGTAAGAGGTTTCGCTCTTACTATTACGTATAGCCGCAAGATCACAGGGTGTAGCCATTCTTCTTGTTTTTGATTCAGCTCTTGCTTGAAGCTTGCCGCTTATAACGCCACCCCATGTTTGGCCATAATGTGCCGCACTACGCTGTAGTCCTGCAGTGAGTCGCTGGACAAATCCTTGCCATAGCCCGAGCGCTTCAAGCCGCCGTGAGGCATTTCGCTGACCAGCATGAAATGGCTGTTGATCCAGGTGCAGCCATACTGCAACCGCGCGGCCACTTGCATGGCTTTGTCCAGATTCTGGGTCCATATCGACGACGCCAAGCCATATTCCGAATCGTTAGCCCAGTCCACCGCCTGTTCCAGTTGATCGAAGCGGGTCACTGTCACCACCGGCCCGAATACCTCGCGCTGGACAATTTCATCGCTTTGCTTGCAGCCCGCCAGCAGCGTCGGTTGATAGAAAAAACCCGCGCCGGAATGTACGGCCGCGCCGGTGATTCGCTCAATGTGCGGCTGGCCCAGCGCACGTTCGACAAAGCTGGCCACCCGGTCGCGCTGACGAGTACTAATCAGCGGCCCCATTTCATTGTCGGCGTCGCGTTTACCGGCAAAGCGCAGGCTGCTGACCGCCGCGCCGAGTTCGGCCACCAAGCGATCATGAATACCGGTTTGAGCATAGATTCGGCACGCAGCGGTGCAGTCCTGGCCGGCGTTGTAATAGCCGTAGGTACGAACGCCTTCGACCACGGCCTGAATGTCGGCGTCGTTGCAGACGATTACGGGGGCTTTTCCGCCCAGTTCCAAGTGTGTGCGTTTAAGGGTTTTGGCGGCGGCCTGAAGAATTTTCTGTCCGGTGACAATGTCACCGGTCAGCGAGACCATACGTACTTTCGGGTGGCTGACCAAATGGCTGCCGACGCCTTCGCCACCGCCGCAGATGATGTTGATCACCCCACGGGGCAATAGCTCGGCCAGGACAGGGGCCAATGCCAATATCGACAGCGGCGTATGTTCTGACGGCTTGAACACCAACGTGTTACCCGCCGCCAGCGCGGGGGCAATCTTCCAAGCGGCCATCATCATCGGGTAGTTCCATGGCGCAATGGACGCCACCACGCCAATAGCGTCACGGCGGACCATGCTGGTGTAACCCGGCAGGTATTCCCCAGACAATTGCCCCATCTGACAGCGCACGGCCCCGGCGAAAAAGCGGAACACATCGACGGTTGCGCTCAAGTCATCCTGACGTGCCAAGTGCAGCGGCTTGCCGCAGTTCAGCGATTCTAGGCGCGCCAACAGGTCGGCTTGTTTTTCGATGGCATCGGCAATCGACAACAGAATGACTGAGCGTTGCTGCGGCGTGGTTCGCGACCAACTGGCAAACGCGCGGTGCGCAGCGAGAATGGCAGATTCAACTTGCTCGGTACTGGCTTCCGCAACGCCGATCAGGACATCTCCGTTGGCCGGATTGATAATCGGCTCGGCAAAGCCCTGTCCAGCGACCAGTTCTCCGTCGATCAGCAGTGCAGTGAATAATGGAGTCGGGTTACCGGGCATTTTCGCTGTTCTCTTTTTAGGCGGGGGCATCCATGCATAGGCAAGCTCCGTTGCACGCCCGGCCTTAGCTCTGTCACAGAGACTAGTGCGCGGACGTACGGCCGACAAATGCTAAATACCGAAAGCAGCGTTCGATTAAATAGATAGCCGGCGTCCTGCGTTCGGTTGCTCTCGGGCAACGGTCAAAAAAGGGTCGACCAATGCTGGTCTGGCGGTGCCGCGGCGCCATGCCAAACCGACGTCCAGGGTCTGGGTGAGGTCGGCCAGCGGACGGGCCTCGATGATGTCGCCCTCCAGAGACCAAGGGCGGTAGGTCATGTCCGGCTGAATCGACACGCCCAGGCCTGCGGCGACCAAGCTGCGCACCGCTTCAGTGGAGGCGGTGCGCAACGTGATATGCGGTTGCAGCCCGGCACGGACCCACATGCGCAGCGCGTTTATGTCCATTTCATCGACATTGAGCTGGATTAGCGGCTCGCGGGCGATGTCCGCAAGGCTAATGCTGTCGTGTTCCAGCAGTGGATGCTGTGCGGGTAGCCAAACCCGGTGAGGTGAGTGGGTCAATACTTCTGTTTGCAGCGCATGGCGATCTTCCAGGTTCGAGAGGATCAATACGCCGACATCAATTTCGCCGCTTACCAACAGGTGTTCGATGTATTGACGCTCATCTTCCATCACCCGCAGCTCGACGTTGGGGTAGGCGCGCTGAAAACGGGTTAACAAGTCCGCCAAGTAATAGCCTGCCACCAAGCTGGTCACGCCGATGATCAACTGTCCCGCCACTTGATCGGTACTCTGTTGCAAGCTGCGCTTGGCGTTGTCCACCGTTGCCAGAATCAGATGCGCTTGACGCAAAAATTGATGGCCTTGATGCGTCAGGGTCATGCCTTTGGCGTGACGATTGAACAGGCATACGCTGATTTCCTGCTCCAGTTGTTGAATGGCGAGAGTCAGCGTTGATTGAGATATGAACACCGCTTGGGCGGCCGCCGATATCGAACCGGTTTCGGCGACCGCGATAAAGTGACGAATCTGACGCAGCGTCATCATGAGAATGGCTCTAGTGGGTAACGTTTTTATTGATTTTTTCGAGTGTATATCTTTTTTATCGATAGGCCCGTTTGCCCTGCTTCAGGTCCGGATAAAGGCTGCAACTTCGCCCGGTTTATACGTTTTGCACTGCATTGGGGCTTTTCTCGAATAAGCGTTGGAAAAACCTCAAAAGTATGTGGGAAACATCGATCTAAGGCCGAATGGCCTGGGCTATACTCAGCCAGCTTTGGATCGCCTGTCGGTCCACTTCTTGAACGCGGCAAACGCTGCCGAGTTGAACTCTTGAGGGCAGGACCGTGAAGAATTGGACATTGCGCCAGCGAATATCGGCGAGTTTCGCTGTGATTATCGCCATCATGTTATTGATGGTTGTCGTGTCGTATACCCGGCTGTTATCGATTCAATCCAGTGAAGAGAAGGTTGAAACCGACGCCCTTCCTGGTCTTTATTACAGCACCATGGTTCGCAGTGCCTGGGTAAACAGTTACCTCGCTACCTTACAGTTGTTCAGTGAAGACCAAGGCAGAGTGCTCACGCCTGCCGAAATCAGCAATTTCAAAGGCTACGAAGATACGTTGGTCGGTGAACTGAATAACTACCGCAAGACGGTTTTCGACGCCGAGGATCAGGCGTCTGTCGATGAGTTTGAGAAACAGCATGCTGACTATATAAAGATCACCAATGAGGTGCTCGCCCTCTATCAAGCCAATGATTTTGTTAAGGCACACAACCTGTTTGCCTCACAAATGGAACCCTCGTGGAACCGGGGCCGCGCGTTGCTGACGTCGTTGATCGTCCAAAACAAACAATCGGCAGACCGGTCGATGGCTTCAATCGCGTCAACGGTGCTTTCCGCGAAAATCAGCATGGGTGTCTCCTTGCTGATTGCCATCATTGCCGCAGTTTTCTGCGGACTACTGTTGATGCGCGCGATCATGGCGCCAATGCGGCGGATCGTCTGGGTGCTCGACATCATGCGCGCCGGTGACCTTAGCAAGCGCTTGAACCTGGGACGTAAAGATGAGTTTGGCGCAGTAGAAACTGGTTTCAACGACATGATGGCCGAGCTGACCGGTCTGGTCTCACAGGCCCAGCGATCATCAGTACAAGTCACCACCTCGGTCACTGAAATCGCCGCTACGTCCAAGCAACAGCAAGCTACGGCTACCGAAACCGCTGCCACTACCACTGAAATTGGCGCAACGTCTCGAGAAATTGCAGCAACGTCTCGGGATCTGGTACGCACCATGACGGAAGTCACCACCGCCGCCGATCAAGCTTCGATCCTCGCCGGATCTGGCCAGCAAGGCTTGGCGCGTATGGAAGAAACCATGCACTCGGTCATGGGCGCCGCCGATCTGGTAAATGCCAAGCTGGCGATCCTTAACGAGAAAGCCGGCAACATCAATCAAGTGGTTGTGACCATTGTCAAAGTCGCCGACCAGACCAATCTGCTCTCACTTAACGCAGCCATTGAAGCGGAAAAAGCCGGCGAGTATGGGCGCGGATTTGCGGTGGTTGCGACTGAAGTTCGGCGTCTGGCTGACCAGACGGCTGTGGCCACCTACGACATTGAGCAAATGGTTCGCGAAATTCAGTCCGCAGTGTCTGCGGGCGTGATGGGTATGGACAAATTCTCTGAAGAGGTCCGGCGCGGCATGTTCGAGGTGACCCAAGTCGGCGAGCAACTCTCACAGATTATTCATCAAGTGCAGGCGCTGGCGCCGCGCGTGTTGATGGTCAATGAAGGTATGCAGGCCCAGGCGACGGGTGCCGAACAGATCAACCAGGCGCTGGTGCAATTGGGTGACGCCAGTAGCCAGACGGTTGATTCGCTGCGCCAAGCCAGCTTCGCTATCGACGAGTTGAGTCAGGTGGCGGTTGGGTTGCGAAGTGGCGTGTCGCGTTTCAAAGTTTGAGAACGAGCGATGATTGAGCAATCGGCCAAGCGGGGCGCCTCACCGCCACGGAGCACCTTATTTCTGCTGTTTCTCATCGGCCAAGAGCGTTACGCGCTGGAGGCGGTGGATATCGCAGAAGTATTACCGCGCCTGCAGCTCAAACCCATTGCCCAGACACCGCATTGGGTGGCAGGCGTGTTCGCGCATCGGGGCACTATGGTGCCGGTTATCGACCTTAGCGCGCTGACCTTCGGCCATCCTGCACAGGCTCGGACCAGTACTCGGCTGGTGTTAGTGAACTATCGACCGGACGCCGATCGTCCTAGCCAACTGCTTGGCCTGATTCTCGAACAAGCGACCGAAACCTTGCGTTGCCTTCCTGCCGAGTTCAAACATTACGGGTTGGATAACCCCCAGGCGCTTTATCTGGGGCCAGTACGTGAGGATGAAAAAGGCTTGTTGCAATGGGTGCGAGTGCAGGACTTGCTCAGTGATCCCGTGCGCGAACTGCTTTACCCCGTGAAGTCTTCGGACATCGAGCTTTTTGAGGGTGAACCATGAGCAGTGACCAACACTTTTTTACCTTCCTTAAAAACCGGATAGGTCTGGACGTCGCGTCTGTGGGCGAGGCCATTATCGAGCGTGCGGTGCGGCAGCGCAGCATTCTGGCAAAGTCCCAGAGCATCGAAGATTATTGGCAACTTTTGCTCACGTCGGCCACTGAACAACAAGCGTTGATTGAAGCCGTAATCGTGCCTGAGACATGGTTTTTCCGTTATCCGGAATCGTTTGCGACCTTGGGCAAGCTGGCTCAGGCACGCTTGGCTGAACTCATGGGTGTGCGGCCGTTGCGCATTCTCAGCTTGCCGTGTTCCACAGGCGAAGAGCCTTATTCAATCGCCATGGCGTTGTTCGACACCGGGTTGATGCCGCAGCAATTTCAGATTGATGCCGTAGACATCAGCCCGCTATCAATCGAGCGCGCCCAACATGGCATTTACGGAAAGAACTCCTTTCGCGGCGAACACATCGAGTTTCGCGACCGACACTTTAGCGCCAAAGACGACAGCTGGCTGATCAGCGAGCGCGTGCAAGCGCAGGTTAGCTTTCAGCCTGGCAACGTGCTTGATCCCGGTTTGTTTTCCGCTCAGCCAGCCTATGATTTTGTGTTCTGCCGCAATCTGCTGATCTATTTCGACTTGGCGACTCAACAGCGGGTGTTCAACGTGCTCAAAGGCTGGACCCGTGTGGACGGAGTGCTGTTTATTGGCCCTGCTGAAGGGAATTTGCTGGCTCGCTTGGGGATGCGTTCGATCGGCGTTGCGCAGTCGTTCGCCTTCAGTCGCCATGCCGACAACGTTCCGGAGCCAGTCGCCACTGGGGTGGCACCGCCGCTTTCGCGGCCGCTCACGCCCGTGACGTGGCCGTCGACGCCACGCCCGCTGGTAGCCAGGCCGTCAATCACGACCCTGACGCAGCGGTCATCCATTGAACCCGCCGCCGTGGATACCGACGCTGCCAGTCTACTGAGCACCATCGCAGCCCTCGCGAACCAGGGTAGAAGCGCGGAGGCTCGTGCGGGCTGTGAGCGTTTTCTGCAACTGTTTGAACCCTCGGCGCAAGTGTTTTATTGGTTGGGCCTGCTGAGTGATCTTGGTGGTCAGCGCTTAGAGGCGCAAAGCTTGTATCGCAAAGCGCTGTACCTGCAACCGCAACATCCCGAAGCGTTAGCGCAGCTTGCGGCGCTACTCACCTCCCAGGGTGATCTCGCGGGTGCGCGACGATTGCATGAGCGGGCAACTCGGAGCTTGGGCAAGGACGGACATAAACCATGAGCGCCCCGCAGAATGAGGTGAGCTTGATTCAAGAGGACACTCAGGCAATTGATGATTGCTGGAACCGCATCGGCATTCATGGCGTGCGTTCGTGCCCACTATTGGTCGAGCACATTCATTGTCGTAATTGCGCGGTGTACTCTGCTGCGGCCACGCGGTTGCTGGACCGCTATTCGCTGGTTCAGGAACAACGTATACCGACCCACAGCAGCAAGGCTCATAACGAAATTAAAACCCGGTCGGTTCTTATATTTCGCCTGGGCGAAGAGTGGCTGGGGTTGCCTACCCGCTGTCTGATTGAAGTGGCGCCACTACAGGCTATTCACTCGTTGCCACATCAGCGCTCTCGAGCTTTGCTGGGCGTTGCCAATGTCAGGGGTGCGTTAGTGGCGTGTGTGTCGTTGGTTGAGCTTCTTGGGTTGGACAGTACTGCGGTAGTCAATCCATCAAACCGAATCATGCCTCGCATGTTGATAATTACCGCTGAGGGTGGGCCGGCGGTAGTCCCGGTGGACGAAGTCGACGGTATACACGCCATTGACCAAGGCACCTTGGATTCAGCATCGAATCCTGGTCAGCACGCCAATGCCAAATACACCCGGGGCGTCATCCGCTGGAAAGCCCGCAGTCTGCGCTTGCTCGATGAAGACCAGTTGCTGTCGGCCATGAACCGGAGCTTCTCATGACCCCAGAGCAAATGCGCGACGCTTCGTTGTTCGAGCTCTTTGCGTTAGAGGCCGAAGCGCAAACCCAGGTTCTCAGTACGGGGTTGTTGGCGCTGGAGCGCAATCCAACCCAAGCCGATCATCTGGAAGCGTGTATGCGTGCTGCCCATTCGCTCAAAGGTGCGGCGCGGATTGTTGGGGTTGATGCTGGAGTCAGCGTCGCTCATGTAATGGAAGATTGCCTGGTCAGCGCTCAAGAGTCGCGCTTGTACCTGATGCCTGAACATATCGACGCTTTGCTGCTGGGTACTGATTTATTGTTGCGCATCGCCACGCCAGGCAGTACCGGCGTCAGGCCGGAAGATATCAACGCCTACGTGTTGCAAATGAACCGTTTGCTGGCGCCCACGGTTGTAGTTGCAAAGTCGCCCGCGCTGCCGCCATCACTTGAATCTCTACTGTCGACTTCAGCGACTCTTACAACCGACTTTTCGACTGCTGATTTGTTGGCGCAGGCGCTACGGCTTGACGCCTTGGCACTTGAGGTCGCACCCGCGCAGAGCGCGGCACCGACGACTGATGTCAGCTCTGCCTCGTCCCGTGTTTCACGGCGCAGGCGTCAAGACACAGAAGGCGGCGAGCGTGTTTTGCGTGTTACCGCTGAACGTCTGAACAGTCTGCTCGATCTGTCGAGCAAAGCCCTCGTTGAGACCCAGCGGCTCAAACCATATTTAGCGACGATGCAACGGGTCAAACGCCTGCAAAACCAAAGCGGTCAAGCCCTGGACAGTCTTGAAGCGAAGCTTAATGAAGCGGGCGCCAGCGCTGAAGTCCATGACGCACTGGAAGAATCACGGCGTTTGTTATCCCAGGCCCAAGCGATGTTGACCCAGCAAACGGCTGAGCTGGACGAGTTTGGTTGGAATGCCGGTCGGCGTGCCCAACAACTCTACGACACCGCGCTGGCGTGTCGGATGCGACCCTTTGCCGATGTATTGGGCGGGCAAGCTCGCATGGTTCGTGACTTGGGTCGCGAGCTGGGTAAGCAGGTGCGATTAGAGATTGAGGGTGAGAAGACTCAGGTTGACCGCGATGTCTTGGAAAAACTCGAAGCGCCATTGACGCATCTGTTGCGCAATGCAGTTGACCATGGCGTGGAGTTTCCCGCAGAGCGGTTGCTAGCAGGCAAGCCCGCTGAAGGGTTGATCCGCTTGAAAGCTTCCCACCAGGCCGGGTTGTTGGTATTGGAGATCAGCGACGACGGCGCAGGAGTCGATCTGGACAGGCTGCGCCGCAGCATTATCGAGCGCCAGCTATCGCCCACCGAGACCGCCGCACAATTAAGTGAAGAAGAGCTGCTGAGTTTTCTGTTTTTGCCCGGTTTCAGCCTGCGCGAGACGGTCACTGAGGTGTCCGGGCGCGGCGTGGGTCTGGACGCCGTGCAGCATATGGTCCGCCAATTGCGCGGTTCGGTTGAGCTAGAGCAAGGCGCTGGACAGGGCAGCTGTTTTCATATTGAAGTTCCGCTGACGCTGTCGGTAGTCCGTAGCCTTGTGGTGGAAGTCGGTGGTGAGGCTTATGCCTTCCCGTTGGCTCACATCGAGCGCATGCGGGATTTGAAATCCGACGAAATTGTGCAGCTTGAAGGTCGTCAGCATTTTTGGCACGAGGGACGACATGTTGGCCTGGTTGCCGCGAGTCAGCTACTTCAGCGACCGCAGAGCACGTCGGTGTCTGAGGTGCTGAAGGTCGTCGTGATACGCGAACGTGACGCCGTGTATGGCGTGGCCGTGGAGCGCTTCGTCGGCGAGCGAACGCTGGTGGTGCTGCCTCTTGATCCGCGTCTGGGTAAGGTCCAGGACATTTCTGCCGGGGCGTTATTGGACGATGGTTCAGCGGTATTGATCATCGACGTCGAGGACATGTTGAGGTCGGTGGAAAAGCTCCTCAATACAGGGCGACTGGAACGTATTGACCGCCGCAGCCAACAGGTTGATAAGGCGGTGCGCAAGCGCGTGCTGGTAGTGGATGACTCACTGACGGTGAGGGAGCTGCAGCGCAAGTTGCTGGTCAACCGTGGCTATGAAGTGGCTGTTGCAGTCGACGGCATGGACGGTTGGAACGCGTTGCGTGCCGAGGATTTCGATTTGTTGATCACAGACATCGATATGCCACGCATGGACGGCATCGAACTGGTGACGTTGCTGCGTCGCGACAGCCGTTTGCAATCTTTGCCGGTGATGGTGGTTTCCTACAAAGATCGAGAAGAAGATCGTCGGCGCGGCCTGGATGCTGGCGCGGATTACTACCTGGCCAAAGCCAGCTTCCATGACGATGCCCTGCTGGACGCGGTCACGGAGTTGATAGGGAGTGCGCAAGGATGAAAATCGCAATCGTCAACGATATACCCATGGCGGTCGAAGCGTTGCGCCGTGCCATCGCTTTGGAACCGCAACACCAGGTGATCTGGATAGCAAGCAATGGCGCCGAAGCGGTTGAGCGTTGCGCTCAATTGACACCTGACTTGATCTTGATGGACTTGATCATGCCAGTCATGGACGGCGTAGAGGCCACCCGCCAAATCATGGCCGCGACGCCTTGCGCCATCGTCATTGTGACTGTCGACCGGGAGCAAAATGTCCATCGGGTATTCGAAGCCATGGGGTATGGTGCACTGGATGTGGTTGACACTCCATCGCTTGGTGCCGGTAATCCAAAGGATGCCGCAGCTCCATTACTGCGCAAGATTCTTAATATTGGCTGGCTGATTGGCCAGCGCGACAGCCGCGTACGCACCGTCTTGACCCCGTTGCGGCAAAGTGTCCAGCGTCGCGGATTAGTTGCTATTGGTTCATCTGCGGGTGGTCCCGCCGCATTGGAAATACTGCTTAAAGGATTGCCGACGACATTCCCGGCGGCCATTGTGCTGGTGCAGCATGTTGATCAGGTTTTTGCGGCGGGCATGGCCGAATGGCTAAGCAGCGCTTCAGGTTTACCGGTGCGGTTGGCTTGCGACGGCGAACCCCCGCAAAACGGCACGGTCTTATTGGCCGGTACCAATCACCATATTCGCTTGTTGAAAAACGGCAACTTGGCCTATACGGCTGAGCCTGTGAACGAAATTTATCGGCCCTCTATCGATGTGTTCTTCGACAGTGTGGCCCGCTTTTGGAGTGGAGATGCGGTGGGTGTGTTGTTGACAGGTATGGGGCGTGACGGTGCCGAAGGGCTTAAGTCAATGCGCCAACAGGGATTTCTGACCATTGCGCAGGATCAGCAGAGCAGTGCGGTGTACGGCATGCCTAAGGCTGCTGCAGCCATAGATGCGGCCGTTGAAATAAGGCCCCTGGAAAAAATCGCATCCAGATTAATGGAGGTGTTCGCCCAATGATCATTGAGATGAGTTTTTTTCCAGCCAACTCGCGGGAGCCCCGTCATGCATGACTTACAAATAGATGGTTTTAAAAAAACCGACGAAAACTCTGCGATGGTGCTGCTTGTTGATGACCAGGCGATGATCGGTGAAGCTGTGCGACGTGGCCTTGCCAACGAAGAAAACATCGATTTCCATTTTTGCGCCGATCCCCATCAAGCGGTCAGTCAGGCCATTTTAATTAAACCGACGGTGATCCTGCAGGATCTGGTGATGCCAGGCCTTGACGGACTGACGCTGGTCCGCGAATACCGCAACAATCCTCAAACCAAAGATATTCCGATCATTGTGCTATCGACCAAGGATGACCCGCTGATCAAAAGCGCGGCGTTTGCCTCTGGCGCAAATGACTATCTGGTCAAGCTGCCGGACACTATTGAATTGGTGGCGCGCATTCGTTATCACTCGCGCTCCTACATGACCCTGCTTCAGCGCGACGAAGCTTACCGCGCTCTGCGCGTCAGCCAACAGCAGTTGCTCGACACCAATCTGGTGTTGCAACGTTTGATGAACTCCGACGGCCTGACCGGGTTGTCCAATCGTCGGCATTTCGACGAATACCTGGAGTTGGAATGGCGTCGGGCTGCGCGTGAGCAGACCCAAATGTCGCTACTGATGATCGACGTCGATTACTTCAAGGCCTACAACGACAGCTTTGGCCATTTGGAAGGCGATGAGGCGTTGCGCGGGGTCGCCCAGGCAATCCGCGCAAGCTGTGCGCGTCCTTCCGATCTGCCGGCACGTTACGGCGGCGAGGAATTTGCGCTGGTGTTGCCCAACACGTCACCGGGCGGCGCGCGATTGCTAGCAGAAAAACTGCGCCACACCGTGACCGCCCTGGCAATCCCACACAACTCCCCGGTGCCGGGTTCCACTTTGTCGATCAGCATCGGCTTGGCGACCATGATCCCTCAGCCGGGCTCTAACAGCCGCCAACTGATTCAAGAGGCCGACAAGGGCCTGTATTCAGCAAAGAACAACGGGCGTAATCAAGTGGTGGTGGGTGGGTAGTGTTTTCGCAAATGTCGCGCGGCCCTCTGTATTAGGCAGCTTGTTCGCGAGAGGCGTTATTCGATCAGCCTGACATGACCCCCGCCAACCAGTCGGCTGCTACGGGGATTGCGCGATATCAGGCACAATAATCCCGCCAGCGCTGCTTAACAGGCTGCCTTAGCGGTCTTCTGTGGGGTATACTCGTCGGCTTTCAAAAGTTCGCCTACGAGTGCTGCCTACCATGGAAATCAACCCGATTCTAAACAGCATCAAGGACCTGTCCGAGCGTTCCGAAACCATTCGGGGGTATCTTTGACTACGATCAAAAGCATGAGCGCCTGACCGAAGTCAATCGCGAGCTTGAAGATCCTGCTGTCTGGAACAACCCCGAATATGCACAGAACCTGGGCCGCGAGCGTTCCTTGCTGGCACAGATCGTCGACACCCTGGACGAAATGTCCTCCGGTTTGAACGACGCCAAAGACCTGTTGCTGATGTCGGCTGAAGAAGAAGATCAAGCTGCCGTGGATGATGTGGCCGCTGAAGTAGAGCGCCTGCGCGAATCGCTTGAAAAACTCGAATTCCGCCGGATGTTCAGCGGTGAGATGGACGCTAACAACGCTTACCTCGATATCCAGGCCGGCTCCGGCGGGACCGAGGCTCAAGATTGGGCCAACATCTTGCTGCGCATGTACCTGCGATGGGCGGATAAACGCGGTTTCGACGCGACCATCATGGAGTTGTCTGCCGGTGAAGTCGCTGGAATCAAAGGCGCGACCCTGCACATCAAAGGTGAGTACGTGTTCGGTTGGTTGCGCACCGAGATTGGCGTGCACCGTCTGGTGCGCAAGAGTCCGTTCGACTCCGGCAACCGTCGTCATACCTCATTCTCCGCGGTGTTTGTTTCCCCGGAAATCGATGACAACATTGAGATCGACATCAACCCGTCGGACCTGCGGATCGATACTTATCGTTCGTCCGGTGCCGGTGGTCAGCACGTTAACACCACTGACTCTGCGGTACGGATTACTCACGTGCCGACCAACACCGTGGTCAGCTGTCAGAATGAACGTTCCCAGCATTCCAACAAAGACACCGCGATGAAAATGTTGCGAGCGCGTTTGTACGAGCAGGAAGTGCAGAAGCGCAACGCCGCTTCGCAGGCCCTTGAGGACACCAAGTCGGACATTGGCTGGGGTCATCAGATTCGTTCATACGTGCTCGATCAGTCGCGGATCAAGGATTTGCGCACCAACATCGAACGCAGCGACTGCAACAACGTACTCGACGGCGACATCGACGAATACCTTGAGGCCAGCCTCAAGCAAGGACTGTAGTCAGATGTGCACACTTCGTTTCAAGACGCAGCGGCGCTGATCAGGCATTGATCAATAGCCCCGATTCAAGTCCCTCGTCTCTGGCGAGGGCACCGAACCTGTGATGGAAATCCAAGACATGAGCGACCAACAACTCGACCCGCAAGACCTGCAACAGGAAGAAAACAGCCTGATCGCCCTGCGCAAGGAAAAACTTGCCGTCGAGCGCGCCAAAGGCCATGTCTTCCCCAACGACTTCCGCCGCGACAGCTACTGCAATGACTTGCAGAAGCAGTATGCCGACAAGACCAAGGAAGAGCTGTTGGCTGCAGCGATTCCGGTCAAGGTTGCGGGTCGTCTCATGCTTAACCGTGGCTCGTTCATGGTGATTCAGGACATGACCGGTCGCATCCAGGTCTACGTCAACCGCAAGACTCTGTCAGAAGACACCTTGGCCTCGGTCAAGACCTGGGACTTGGGCGATATTATTGCTGCTGAAGGCACCTTGGCCCGTTCCGGCAAAGGCGACCTGTACGTTGAAATGACCAACGTGCGTTTGCTGACCAAGTCACTGCGCCCGCTGCCGGATAAGCACCACGGCCTGACCGATACCGAAACCCGTTACCGCCAGCGCTATGTTGATTTGATCGTCAACGAAGAAGTCCGCGACACTTTCCGCACTCGTTCACAAGTCATCGCGCACATTCGTGCCTTCTTCATGAAGCGTGATTTCCTTGAAGTGGAAACACCCATGTTGCAAACCATTCCCGGCGGGGCTGCGGCCAAACCGTTCGAGACTCATCACAACGCCCTGGACCTGGACATGTTCCTGCGTATCGCACCGGAGCTGTTCCTCAAGCGCTTGGTCGTTGGTGGTTTCGAGCGAGTGTTTGAGATCAACCGCAACTTCCGCAACGAAGGCGTTTCGACTCGGCATAACCCTGAGTTCACCATGCTTGAGTTCTATCAGGCATACGCCGATTACGAAGACAACATGGACCTTACTGAAGAGCTGTTCCGTGAGCTGGCGCAATTGGTCTTGAACAGTACTGATGTGCCTTATCAAGGCAAAGTATTCCACTTTGGCGAGCCGTTTCAGCGCATCTCGGTGTTCGCATCGATCCTCAAGTACAACCCGGACATCACCGCGGCCGACCTTGAAGACATTGACAAGGCCCGCGCTATCGCCAAGAAGGCCGGTGCTGCGGTTAAAGGCTTTGAAGGTCTGGGCAAGCTGCAAACCATGATTTTCGAAGAGCTGGTCGAGCATCAACTCGAACAGCCGACGTTTATCACTGAGTATCCGTTCGAAGTGTCGCCGCTGGCACGTCGCAACAACACCAACCCTAACGTCACCGACCGTTTCGAATTGTTCATCGGCGGTCGTGAAATCGCCAACGCCTACTCCGAGTTGAACGACGCGGAAGACCAGGCCGAGCGTTTCCAGGCGCAGGTTCGCGACAAGGATTCCGGTGACGATGAAGCCATGCATTACGATGCTGACTTCGTTCGCGCGTTGGAATACGGCATGCCGCCCACCGCTGGTGAAGGCATAGGCATCGACCGCTTGGTGATGCTACTGACCGACGCACCGTCGATTCGCGACGTGATCCTGTTCCCGCATATGCGCCCACAAGCGTAATAATCGATGAAGAAGCCGCCCGATGAGGCGGCTTTTTTATACGCTAAAGGAGACCCATCGTGACCCGTGGCATCGCTCAAGAAGGGGCTGCTGGCATCGCAACGGCGGTGGCGCTCAGTGTTCAATATCAAGGGCGTAAAGCCAGTCAGCGGGGCAGTGAGCAGCGTCGACAAGACATTCTCGACGCGGCGATGCGAATTGTCGTACGTGATGGCGTACGGTCTGTGCGCCATCGCGCAGTGGCCACTGAAGCCCGCGTGCCGCTTTCGGCCACCACTTACTATTTCAAAGACATGGACGACCTGATCACTGACGCCTTTTCCCAATACGTCGAACGCAGTGCGGCTTACATGGCCAAACTATGGGGCAATACTGAAGTGGTGCTGCGCGGCATGCTTGCACTCAGCGATGGCAGTGCCCAATCGCGGGCTCAATTGGCCGACGACATTGCGTTGATGGCCCTTGAATACCTGCGCCATCAATTGACCACACGACGCGAGCATTTGATCGCTGAGCATGCATTCCATCATGAGGCGTTGATCAACCCGCGGCTGGTGCAGTTAGTGAGTGCACATCAGCAGATTTTGCTGCAGGGCACCTTCCAGTTTTTACAGGTTATGGGGTCGACGCAACCGCAACAGGACGCTCAAGTGTTGACGGGGATTATCTGTCGGATGGAATATCAGGGCCTGCTAGACGGTCCGCAGCCTGATGGGGACGAAACAATGCTTGGAATTCTTACCCGTTACATGCATTTGGTACTGGGCGCACCAACACTGACCAGCGAGTAAATATGCGATTTTTCAGGACATCCTCAGTCGTCATCGCTTTATCGTTCTTGTTATTAAGCGGCTGTCTGGTCACGTTCAAAGACCCTATTGCGGCAAGCGACGACGCGCCCGCTGGACTGCTTGGCAAGTGGACAAGTCAAAACGCCTGGGGCGATGCGCTTGAACTGGAGATTACCCGTTTAGGCAATCACGAGTACAAAGCCGTCAGCTACCGCAAGGGGGACCGCAAAAACCGTGACGAGTACACGTTTACCGTGTCGCGGCATGGCAGTCGCTGGTACCTGTCGGCAGCCTTGCCAAAAAAATATGGCGCTAATTTCGTCATTGCCGGGTTTGAATTGACCGAAACCCATGAATTAGTGGTCTACCCCCTCGATATTGATCGGATCAATCAGTTGGTCGACCAGAAGCTCTTGGCGGCAGACAATTTGGAAACCGAAAAAGGCGACGGTGTGTTGGTCACTAGCCCCCTGGATCAGGTGTTTCGCTATCTCGACGATCCGGCGAATTCCGATGTATTCATCGAAATGGCGCGATACCAGCGCCTGATTCAGTAGCGGCGCCTGTATGCAGCGAGCCGTCATTTAGCAAGGAGTATCGGGTGGACGATTACCAGCAGACTATTCGTGCGTTGTCGGACCGTATCGTCGTGGCTCAAACCCCAATCCGGGTGCTCGACGCGGTGAAGTGGGACGACAACGTTCGCAAGGGCTTCCTCGAAGCGAAGGGCAAGAAAATGCCCGCCGTGGATCGCGCCTATTACGACAATCGCCCGCTGGCTTTCGACTCTAACGCAGTGAAGCTGGAGTTCCAGAACATTGAGCGCGACATCACCCGGCAGCTGGGCCAATTCAACCCGGTCGGGCAGATCATGCGGCGCATGTGCAAGGAATACCGCATGGTCATCCGCATGCTCGAAGCGCGAGGTACGCCAGACTTTGGCCTGATCTCCCAAGAACTGTATGGCGCCGCTTCCGACGCCTTCCATGCTGGTGATCCTACGCTGGCCGACTTGGGCATGATGCTTTCTGACTACCTAAATAACATTGCGGGCCGAGGCGACCTCAAAGACGAACCGAAAACCCTCACCGCGAAAGACGCGGTGGATAGATTGCAATCGCGACTGAACAAAGTGTTCGGCGAGGCGGAGTCAACTATTCGGGTGTTCGAGTCCGACGGAATCGTTGCCGATGCGGCAGCAGGTGCCGACTACATCAAGATCCGTACTGACGCTATGTTCAACGAGCGTGATGTGCGTGCGCTCGAAGTACACGAGGGGCTGGTCCATGTCGGGACTACGCTTAACGGTCAAAACCAGCCAATCTGTACCTTCTTGTCAAAAGGACCTCCGTCGTCGACGGTGACTCAAGAAGGTTTGGCGATCCTGATGGAAGTCATCGCGTTTGCTTCTTATCCGAGCCGCCTGCGCAAGTTGACCAACCGTACACGTGCCATTCACATGGCCGAAGAGGGCGCTGATTTCCTGCAGGTTTTCGAGTTTTATCGCGAGCAGGGATTTGAAATGGCCGAAAGCTACGGCAACGCCAGTCGCGTATTTCGTGGTTCGGTGCCCAACGGTCTGCCATTCACCAAAGACTTGTCCTACCTCAAGGGCTTCATCATGGTTTACAACTATATTCAGTTGGCCGTGCGTAAAGGCAAACTGGAGCAAGTGCCGCTGTTGTTCTGTGGCAAGACCACCTTGGAAGACATGCGCACCTTGCGTCAACTGGTCGATGAAGGCTTGGTGGTGCCACCCAAGTACCTGCCCGAGCAGTTCCGCGACATGAATGCGTTGTCTGCCTGGATGTGTTTCTCGAACTTCCTCAACCACCTGAGCCTGGACCGGATCGAAGCGGACTATTCCAATATTTTGTAATTTTCACGCGCCTACCTACCGTGTCGTCCAGCCATCGCAACCAAAAGGGATATCAGGTGAAGATTTTCGCTGCATTAGCGTTGATGCTGACCCTGGCAGGTTGCAGCTCCCTGTTGTTTTACCCTGAACCCGGCTTGCCCTTTACCCCTGAAAAAGCCCATGTGCAATTCCGCGATGTCACATTGATCGCGGCTGACGGCACGCACTTGCATGGTTGGTGGCTGCCTGGAAAAGCCGGGGTGCCGGTCAAAGGCACGGTTTTGCACTTGCATGGCAATGGCGGCAATCTGGCGTGGCATCTGGGTGGCAGTTATTGGCTGCCGGCGCAGGGCTACCAAGTGTTACTGCTGGATTACCGGGGATACGGGTTGTCTCAAGGCGAGCCAAGCTTGCCGGCGATCTATCAAGATATCGACGCTGCCTTTGCCTGGCTCAATACCGCGCCGCAGGTACAGGGCAAGCCCCTGGTGGTTTTGGGACAAAGCATCGGTGGATCACTGGCGGTACATTATTTGGCTGAGCATCCACAGCAAAGGGCGCGGGTCAAAGCCTTGGTGTTAGACGGCACGCCGGCCAGCTACCGGGATGTTGCGCGCTACACCTTGAGCACGTCGTGGCTGACCTGGCCGCTGCAAACGCCACTGTCATGGCTGATCCCGGACTCAGAAAGCGCCATCAAAGGAATGCCGCAGCTGGCGGGCACGCCCATCATGATGTTTCAAAGCATCGACGATACGTTGGTCCCACTTTCCAATGGCATCAGTCTGTATCAAGCTGCGCCGCCGCCGCGGGTCCTGCAATTGACGCGGGGTGGCCATGTGCAAACGTTCTTTGACCCGACCTGGCGTCAGGTGTTGCTGCGTTATCTGGAAGATCCGCAGCACTTCAATGGGCTGCGTCGATTGGCCGAAGTACCGAATTATCCGGAGACCCCCGTTGTGCAACCCGCAACTCAGCATTTAGAAATCGAACATTCAGAGAGTCCGCAATGAGCGAAGAACGTAACGCAATCCCCCTGATCCTTACCGGCATTGGCTGCATCCTCGGCACCGTCGGTTGTCTCTGGTATTACGGCTATTTGCATTTTGCCAAGCCCGAAGATGCGTTGTTGTTGAGTGAATTCACCATGCTCAAGACCGTGCCAGGTGAGGATTACAAAATTTCCGTGGATCCTGCTACCGAAGTCGCACAGTGCATTGACGGCGTATTGGTCTTGTTCGACACCGCACAGAAAGGCTTGAGCGGCGTCTTAGTTAATGGCAACAAACAAGCCGTGCATTGCATGGGCCAAGAAACCCCGCAGCAATTGCAGCCTTAAAGTAAAACTTTGACGGGCGATAACAAACGCCCCGCCTGCTCAAGCAGACGGGGCGTTTTGTTGTGCGTCAATTAGTCGATTGCATCGACGAGCGCGGCGCAACCGGCTGGTTGTCATTGGAAATAGTCACTTCTACACGGCGGTTTTGCGCACGACCCGAGTTGCTGCTGTTATCTGCAACGGGATATTCTTTGCCGTAGCCCTGAGTCACGATGCGAGTAGGGTCAACGCCCATTTTTACCAGGGCGGCGCGTACCGAATTGGCCCGGCGCTCCGATAACGACTGGTTGTAAGACGAAGAGCCGCTGGCATCGGTGTAGCCCTCGACCACTACTTTGCGATCGGGATTTTGTTGCAAGAACTGCGCAAGCTTGTTGACGTCCATCATGCCGGACGACTTAAGCTCAGCTTTGTTCAGATCAAACAACACGTCACCGAAGGTCACCAACGTACCGCGAGCAGTCTGCTTGGCGTTCAGGCTGTCCTGAAGCTGTTTGATCTGTGCATCACGAGCCGCCAGACGCGCTTGTGCTCGCATCGCTGCGGCGTTTTTCAATTGATCTTCTGCGGTGCGCAGGTTAATGGTCTGCTTGGCCAATTCAATCCGTTGAATGGTCAGGTATGACAGTTGATCAACCTTTTTTGCATCTTCTTTATTTCGATAGGCCATGTCAGCCTTGTCTAACCACTCACTCGCGTCTTTGGTTTCCAACGCGGCAACCTGGCTCGATTGCGGATTGGCTTGTAGCGCGCTGAAGTTTGTCCGGGCTTGTTCAAGGCTTGGATTAGGTGGCGTTGCGCAAGCTGCCAAACCAACGCTCAGCGCGATAAGAGCAGGAACCATCAATTGTTTACGCATGATATTTTCGTCCTTTAAATCAATGTCAATCTAGGCAATACGAATACACGGGAGGGTTTTGGCCGCTTTTATTGCGTGGTCTTCATGCCGTCCTGCCGCAGTTCATCAGCACCCTGACGGGCATCCTGGACAGCTTTTTGAGCCTTTGCCGCTTGAGCGGTACGTTCAGCGACCCTGGCATCCCATTCCGACTGCTCTGCGAGCATTTTCGCTTCATCGTATTTTTTGTCATGCATCGCCATTTCCGCTGCTTTGAGCTTGTCCTGAGCCGACTTCATCTCAACGGCGGCGTACTCAGTACCGCCAGCGCTGACGGCACTGTTAACGGCAGATTGGGTGACCGCGTATTGCGCCGTCGGTGGGTTACCGGCACACCCGGCCAGTACAGCGCTGCTGCCGAGTGCCAAAACAGCCAGTTTCAATCCGCGAAAGCGGCTAAACGAGGTAGTGGCAGTATTGATTTTCATCGTGTTCAACTCCATTGGATGTTTCTCTTAACCAGATTTTCCATGACAGTCATGCCTGAAGCCGGACATAGCGTTCACGCCAACTGCTATCAGGTTTGCTGCGATGGTTAATGGCTGTGACCCTTGGCATTTTTGAATAGTTCAGTCAGGTTTTTAAGCCGGATGAAAAATAAATTAACAGGTCGAAGGCTCTAGCACGTGACTTAGCGGTCGCGCACGAGCATGCCCGCCGTAAAAACGGCAGGGCGTATGTCGTTAGGAGGATTTAAATATCGCGGGCCGAAGCCTGGTTAAGCGTCAGATTTTTCGTCCAGCTCATGTAAATGTTGCCGCGACAGGGCCAGAAACCGAGGAGTCGGGCCGATGTCCTCGTAGAGCGGGTCACCTTCTTCATCCGTGGCCACGATATGGTTGCCTTTGACATAAGGAAAGCTGGCCTCAAGTTCTTCCAGCGCTGCCCCGATCAATTCACCGAGTAGGTCCTCCGGATGGCGTTTAGGGTACATCTCGGCAATGGCTGCCAGTCGGGCGGCAGCTTCCATATCCAGATGAATCGTATAGCCAGTTTTACTCAGACGGCCCTTGGCATTGTGTTCCCAGTGCTTGGCAAGTTCGCGAATTTTCATATGGAACCTCATGGTTAACCGCTTGTGGCCGGCACATTGTGTAAGCGAGTCGCGGTACAACTTCCCTTACAGATTAGCTCATCCCCTTGAAATGTATGAGCTAGACAGAGGTGTGCTTGTCAGAACCCGCCGCGCTGTGCACTCTTATGGATCAGATTTTTGCGCGCTTGTTCAGTCCTGTCCTTTAATCACTGAGCGGCACCCGTCAAGAAACGCTGGAGAGTAGGGCAATGGCCGATATCGACGCACGTTTACGCGAAGACGTTCACCTATTGGGTGAGTTGTTGGGCAATACCATCCGTGAGCAACGAGGGCCTGAGTTTCTCGAAAAAATCGAGCGAATTCGCAAAGGCGCCAAAGCCGGGCGTCGCGGATCGGCGGCAGGCACCGAACAACTGAGCACCAGCGTTGATGAGCTTAGCGAGGATGAGTTATTACCGATGACGCGAGCGTTCAATCAGTTTTTGAACCTAGCGAACATTGCCGAGCAATATCAACTTATCCACCGCCGTGAAGATCCGTTGCCGCAGTCCTTTGAATCCCTTGTGTTGCCTGAGCTGCTGGAGCGCTTAAAAAACACCGGCCACTCCCCGGAGGCGTTGGCGCGGCAGCTGGGCAAGCTGGAAATTGAACTGGTATTGACTGCACAC
The DNA here is from genome assembly GCF_035019745.1 of Pseudomonas sp. 10S5. Taxonomy (NCBI): domain Bacteria; kingdom Pseudomonadati; phylum Pseudomonadota; class Gammaproteobacteria; order Pseudomonadales; family Pseudomonadaceae; genus Pseudomonas; species Pseudomonas sp. 10S5. The sequence continues at coordinate 112,347 of NZ_JASJVL010000006.1, read as the reverse complement.
CCCACCGAAGTGGCGCGCCGGACCCTGATTCAAAAATACGACGCTATCGCCTCGCAATTAGCTGCGCTCGACCATCGCGATCTCAGCGCTGCTGAGCGCGAAGACATCACCGTGCGCCTGCAGCGGCTGATTGCCGAAGCTTGGCACACTGAAGAAATCCGCCGCACCCGTCCGACGCCGATTGACGAGGCTAAATGGGGCTTTGCGGTGATCGAGCATTCCCTGTGGCAGGCGATTCCCAACTACTTGCGCAAGGCCGATCATGCGCTGCATGCCGCTACCGGACTGCGCTTGCCGCTGGAGGCGGCACCCATACGCTTTGCTTCGTGGATGGGCGGCGACCGGGACGGCAACCCTAACGTTACCGCTGCGGTTACTCGAGAGGTTCTGCTGTTGGCGCGCTGGATGGCGGCGGATCTGTACTTGCGCGACGTCGATCAATTAGCTTCCGAACTGTCGATGCAAGAAGCCAGTGACGCCTTGCGTGCCGCCGCCGGGGACAGCGCCGAACCTTATCGAGCCATCCTCAAACGGTTACGTGATCGCCTGCGCGCGACGCGCAAATGGGCTCAATCTTCATTGGCCGTTACGCAACCAGCGCCCGACAGTGTCCTTCATAACAATCGTGATCTGTTTGAGCCGCTAAACCTGTGTTTTCAGTCGCTGCATGAATGTGGCATGGGTGTGATTGCCGATGGACCGTTGCTGGATTGCTTGCGACGTGCGGTTACATTCGGGCTGTTTTTGGTGCGCCTGGACGTACGCCAAGACGCCAGTCGCCACACGGCGGCCATGACTGAAATTACTGACTATCTAGGCTTGGGTCGTTACGAGGAGTGGGACGAAGATGCCCGGATCAAATTCTTGCTGCGCGAGCTGAAAAACCGTCGTCCGTTGTTACCCGGACATTTCAAACCGGCGGCCGACACCGCTGAAGTGCTCGCCACCTGCCGCGAAGTGTCGGCGGCCCCGGCCGCTTCACTGGGTTCTTACGTGATCTCAATGGCGGGCGCGGCTTCTGATGTGCTAGCGGTGCAATTACTGCTCAAGGAAACCGGTCTGCAACGGCCCATGCGTGTGGTGCCGTTGTTCGAAACGTTGTCTGACCTGAACAACGCTGGGCCTGCCATCGAACAGTTGCTTAGCTTGCCGGGCTATCGTTTGAGTCTTCATGGTCCCCAGGAGGTAATGATCGGTTATTCCGACTCAGCCAAGGACGCCGGCACCACCGCAGCGGCGTGGGCGCAGTACCGAGCTCAAGAGCAGTTGGTGGATATCTGTCGCGAACGGCAAGTCGAACTGCTGTTGTTTCATGGTCGCGGAGGCACTGTCGGCCGCGGTGGTGGCCCTGCCCACGCGGCGATTCTGTCGCAGCCACCGGGGTCAGTGGCGGGACGCTTTCGCACCACTGAACAGGGCGAGATGATTCGTTTCAAGTTCGGTCTGCCAGACATCGCCGAGCAGAACCTCAACCTATATCTGGCGGCAGTACTCGAAGCCACATTACAGCCGCCCCCTCGGCCTGAACCGGCGTGGCGTGAAATGATGGACCACCTGGCCGCTGATGGCGTTGACGCATACCGTGCCGTGGTGCGCGACAATCCAGAATTCGTCGAGTATTTCCGTCAGGCCACGCCGGAGCAAGAGCTGGGGCGCCTGCCGTTGGGCAGTCGGCCAGCCAAGCGTCGTGAAGGCGGCGTTGAAAGTTTGCGTGCTATTCCGTGGATTTTTGCCTGGACCCAAACCCGCTTGATGCTGCCCGCGTGGCTCGGTTGGGAAACCGCCTTAAGCAAGGCGCTTGAGCGGGGCGAAGGCGACTTATTGGCGCAAATGCGTGAGCAGTGGCCGTTTTTTCGGACACGTATCGACATGCTAGAAATGGTATTGGCCAAGGCTGACAGTGATATCGCTCGCTTGTACGACGAACGTTTGGTCGAGCCACATCTGCAACATTTAGGTACTCATTTACGCGACTTATTGTCGCAGGCGTGCCAAGTGGTACTGGGCCTGACGGGACAATCGCAGCTACTGGCACATAGCCCTGAGACACTTGAGTTCATTAGTTTACGCAACACCTATCTTGACCCTTTGCACCTTTTGCAGGCCGAATTATTAGCCCGCTCGCGTAAGCGCGAAGCGGCGCAGGACAGCCCTTTGGAACAGGCATTGCTAGTATCTGTGGCAGGCATCGCCGCTGGGCTACGTAATACTGGTTGAAAGCTGTTGGGTGTATAGCGCTGCCAGACAAGGTAGCGCGCTTCACAAAAACGGCAATCCATCGACCGTTAAAGACGCATTTTTACAAGGTTGCGCCAAGTCATACCTGTAGAGAATAGTGCTTTTGGATGCCAGTGAGTCCTTGGTTACTGCGACTTTCGGCTGCTTGTGTGGGGATAGCCTGCTGTGTATCTTGATCAGCCTTTGGCCGATTGGCTGAACTTTTTTTGAGATTGGCCCAAAGAGGCGAGTCTGACGATATCCATATAAAAATTTAGGAGCACATCGATGCGCGTGATTCTGCTGGGAGCTCCCGGGGCCGGTAAAGGTACTCAGGCAAAATTCATTACCGAAAAATTCGGTATCCCGCAAATTTCCACGGGTGACATGCTGCGCGCAGCCGTCAAGGCCGGCACTGACCTGGGCTTGAAAGCCAAAAGTGTCATGGACAGCGGCGGTTTGGTCTCCGACGACCTGATTATCGGGCTTATCAAAGACCGTCTGTCTCAACCAGATTGCGCTAATGGCGTGCTATTCGACGGTTTTCCTCGCACGATTCCCCAAGCTGAAGCGTTGCTGAACGCCGGTTTGGAAATCGACAATGTTGTCGAAATCGCAGTAGATGACGAAGAAATCGTGAAGCGTATCTCCGGTCGTCGGGTACACGAAGGTTCTGGCCGCGTTTATCACCTGATCTACAACCCGCCCAAGGTTGCAGGTCTGGATGATGTCACCGGTGAGGCGCTGGTTCAGCGTAAAGATGACGTCGAAGCCACCGTGCGTCATCGTCTTGAGGTTTACCACGCTCAGACCAAGCCACTGGTGACGTTTTACCAGAATCTGGCCACTCAAAACGGTAAACCAAAGTTTAGTCATATCGAGGGCATCGGTTCTGTCGATGACATCACTGCCAAGGTGCTGGCTGCGTTTAGCTGACACCTGATTGCGGTCATGAACTACGGCCCGCTTGCGGGCCGTAGTTGTTTATAATGCGGCACTTTTTTACGCACTTTTTTCAAATGGACACACCGATGACCACGTTGCTGGCCCTGGATACCGCCACTGAAGCTTGCTCTGTCGCTTTGCTGCACGATGGCAAAGTGCTGAGTCACTACGAGGTCATCCCGCGTCTGCACGCACAGCGCTTGTTACCTATGATCAAGGATCTCCTGGCCGAGGCAGGGATTACTTTGTCCGCAGTAGACGCCATTGCTTTTGGTCGCGGGCCGGGTGCATTTACCGGCGTGCGGATCGCTATCGGCGTGGTTCAAGGCCTGGCGTTCGCCCTGGAACGCCCGGTATTGCCGGTGTCTAATCTGGCCGTGTTGGCGCAACGTGCCTGGCGCGAACGCGGTGCACGCCAGATCGCCTCGGCTATCGATGCGCGTATGGATGAGGTCTACTGGGGCTGCTATCGCGAAACAGGCGGTGAAATGCGCCTTGCTGGGATCGAAGCGGTATTGCCGCCAGAGCAGGTCGCATTACCGGATGATGCGACGGGCGAATGGTTCGGGGCGGGCACGGGCTGGGGATATGCCCAGCGGATCGCAGTAAAGGTTGCCGGATCTGATGCTCAGTTGCTGCCCCATGCACAGGACTTGTTGACCTTGGCCACCTTCGCCTGGGAACGTGGCGAAGCCGTTGTCGCTGATCAGGCGCAACCGGTTTACCTGCGGGATAAAGTCGCGACCCCCAAGGCGCGGCCGGTTTGATTCCGGAAGGGTATCCGCGAGTCCTGTTCCGCCGAGAAGGTTGGATAGGCGTTAGTTGACCTAAATGCGACACTTCATCGGTGTTTTTAAACCTTCGGCATAAACTGTGGTCTAGTTATCGTTCGGATATTTGTGAAGCCGTGTCCGTACTGCTAGATTGCCACTACAAGACGCCGAGTACGCATTGATGCGCATAGACGGACCCTCACCACGCTCATACCCCATAAAGCGCAAGCCTCGCAAAGGCGCTGCGACGCTTGATGACGGGTTTGAAGAAGTGGACGGCGAGGTTGAAGTTCCCCCGCAACTTCCCGCTCGCACCGGCCGACCGCAAACATCACAAGCAGGATCGACCGCGAATGTCCCTGCTCGTCAGCAAGACATGATTTTTCCTCGTTCTGTCAGCAATCGCGTCGCTCAGGCGCTGTCCAGTTACCTCACTACCGCCAGTTATGTCGATTGGGACATGGAAGTGCTGGGACTTGATCTTCACGTTTGAACTCTTCACGCCCCCCTTATTATCTTGGTTGTCCATCTTGGAGTGAAAGCGCCTGGCGTGACTCCCTGTACCCGGAAGATGCCCGACCCAATGAGTTCCTTGGCTTGTACTCGCAGGTGTTCAACGCGGTTGAAGGCAATACTACGTTTTACGCCAGACCTTCACCGGTGATTGTTGAACGATGGGCTCAGACGCTGCCGGAGCACTTTCGAATCACTGCAAAATTCCACCGTGACATCAGCCACAGTGGCGACCTGCATCAACAATTGCACGCGGCTGACGATTTCATTCAGCTACTTGCGCCACTGGGCCAGCGTATCTCGCCTTTGTGGCTGCAATTGCCCGCGAGTTTCGGGCCGCTACGACTGGCGGAGCTGGTGAGTTTTATCGATGCCGTTGAGCGTCCGTTGGCGCTAGAGGTTCGGCATCCTGCTTTTTTCGCCAAAGGGGATGAAGAGCGCATGCTTAATCGAGTGTTGCTGGACCGTGGTGTAGAGCGAATCTGTCTTGATTCGCGAGCGCTGTTCAGTTGTCAGTCCACAGATCCAGCGGTGCTGCATGCACAGTCGAAAAAACCGAAAGTCCCCCCGCGCCCCGCAGCCCTGACGCAACATCCTCAAGTGCGCTTTATTGGGCATCCGCAGTTGGAGGCCAATGATCCGTTTCTGGCGCCGTGGGTCAAAAAAGTCGCGGGCTGGATCGAAGAAGGGCGCGCACCGTATGTATTCATGCACACGCCCGACAACCTTCAGGCGCCTGATTTGGCGCGTCGCTTCCATGAGCAATTGATGATACTTCTGCCTGGATTGTCGCCGTTGGCGGTTGTTCCCAGAGAAGCACCTGACGTACAGCAGCAATTGGGGTTGCTGTAACGATCGGCCGCGATCAGGCGGCCATGCGCAGGTTTTGCAAAATGATTGGCCGTGCCCAACCGTTGTCGAAGTCAAGATGACGCTGCTGCTCTTCGACAGTTTCAGGTGCAAGCGGTAGGGCAGGTTTGTTGGCCAAATCCCATTCAAACTCGGCGATGGGCAGATGCAATGGCCGCGCCACTGGTCCGGGTCCGGGATTTGCAACCGCTTGATGTGGATCGAGTACCAAAGGCCGAACCCAGCCACTGTCGAAATTCAAATGCCGTTGTTGTTCGATCATATCCGCAACGCTGAACGGTTGCGCAGGCTTGGGCAGCAGGTGCAGTTCGAACTCGGCAATCGGCAAATGCAACGGGACAGGTGGGCGACGCTGCACATCGTCTACCGGGAGTTCGCGCTGATCAACGATTTGCCCGAGGGCGTTGGTCCCGCCCGTTGGTTCGCCGGTGGCCGGGTCGGTCGCGGCTACGGTTGGCGCCACTGAAACGCTGGTTTTGTCTGCGGTTTGCTCTGCCATTGCGCGAGCGAACGCATCCGACCAGAGCTGGGTAACACCGCTTAGGATTCTGGAATTGCGAAGACTGTAGTCGCCTGTGTGCGACAAATAGCCTATCGATGCGGATTCAATGTCAGACATAGCGCTCGTTGTTCGTCTGGCTCTGGCAAAATGCTGGATATTCTCGTTATCGGCCACTTTCGCCGATCATTTAAAAATAGTTGAGCGCGTGGGCAAATGAGTGAGCAACAACCGGGCAGCCGCATTCGCGTCGAGACCCTGATCAGCAACGGACAGTCGCAAGCGGAACACTGGGCGCAACGTCTCGGCCTGCCATTGGAAGATACCCAAGCCGAATTCGCCTTGCAGGTGACAGATGACGGTTTGCAGTTGCAGCAGTTGGGCGCGGACACCGCTGGGCCGGTGCGAGTGGATTTTGTCGAAGGCTCTGCTGCGCATCGGCGGTTATTCGGCGGCGGCAGCGGGCAAATGATTGCAAAGGCCGTGGGTATCCAGCCAGGGGTAAGACCCCGAGTACTGGATGCAACGGCGGGATTGGGCAAAGACGCGTTCGTGCTCGCCAGTCTGGGATGTGAAATAAGCCTGATAGAACGTCAGCCAATCATTGCGGCGCTGCTTGAAGACGGTTTGATCCGTGGGCTAAGAGATCGCGAAATCGGGCCAATTATCGCGCAGATGCGTTTGCTGACTGGCAACTCAATTGAGTTGATTCGTTCTTGGGAGGGCGAGCCCCCGCAGGTGATTTATCTAGACCCAATGTTTCCCCACCGGGAAAAAACCGCACTTGTGAAGAAGGAAATGCGCCTGTTCCGGCCTTTGGTGGGCGACGACATGGACGCACCGGCGCTGCTCGAAGCCGCGTTGTCGCTGGCCACCCACCGAGTAGTGGTTAAACGCCCGCGCAAAGCGCCCAGTATCGATGGTCCAAAGCCCGGTTATGCGTTGGATGGAAAATCGAGCCGATACGACATTTACCCGAAAAAGGCATTGAAAAGTTAACCCTTTGAACTGCGTCTGGCCGTCAACCTGTGGCTGCAGGCCTGTCTGCGAACTTAACAGCGCGGCTCGTGGTTCAGGCGCGATATGCGCGCATGAACACGCTGACTACTTCGCGCACATGCTCGTCGTCCGCCGCCTCGTCGGGCGCATCGTTGCAGCCAATCAGCAGGCGAAAGTTGCACGTGCCTTTGAGCAAGCACAGAAAATGTTCGGCGGCGAGGCGCGGTTTGTCGATCTTCAGGCTGCCGCTGTTGTCCATTTGAATCAATAGCCGCTCCATCTCTTGCAGAATACGTTCAGGTCCAGCCTCGAAAAATATCTGTGACATCTTGGGATCTTGAGTACCCAACGCCACCATTAGCCGATGCAGCTCAATTGAATCCGGACTATTGATCAGCGCATGAAAGCCCTGTCCGATATCGCTCAGCACTTTCTCTACTGGCGCGCCCTCAGGCATCTCGAAAAAGAGTTCAGGCAGTTGTTCTTCGCAACGTGCCACCAGAGCTGCCGAAAATAAGGTCTCTTTGTCGGTGAAATGGTTGTAAACCGTCAGTTTTGAGACCCCCGCTTCGGCTGCCACAGCGTCCATGCTGGTGCCGACAAACCCATTGCTAATAAACAGATTTTTCGCAGCATCAAGGATAGCCTGGCGTTTTGCCAGGTCTTTAGGGCGACCGGGGCCAGAAGCAATTAATGAATTATCAGGCATCTTCGTTTTAATAGTGGACTGGTGAGTTTGGTATTTCTTACTATGCGCGGCAGTACAACAATTAAAGCATCCTACTCCAAAGGTCCATCACCATGTTTCGCGATGCCTTGTCCCTTACTCTGTCCATCAGCCTAGCTCTGCTAATGGCTGGCTGCGGTCATGAAGAGTCTCCTCCAGTCACCATTCGCCCTGCCATGGTCGTCCAGCCACAGATTGCGTCGCTGTCGATGGACAGCTATCCCGGCGAAGTCCGTGCTCGGCTTGAACCTGACTTGGCGTTTCGGGTTCCTGGCAAGGTCATCAAGCGCTTGGTGGAAGAGGGGGACCGCGTCAAAGCCAACCAGCCGTTGGCCGAACTGGACCCCCAGGATATGCGCCTGCAATTGGAAGCGAGCCGCGCTCAGGTGGCAGCAGCTGAAGCCAACTTGCAACTGGTCCGCGCTGAGCGTGATCGCTACAAAACCCTGATGGACCGGCAGATGGTCAGCCATTCGCAATTCGACAATGCCGAAAACTTGTTCCGCTCAGGTGAGGCGCGGCTCAAACAGATGAAAGCCGAATTTACGGTGGCCGATAATCAAGCCGGTTATGCCGTACTGCGCGCTTCTCAAGATGGCGTGATTGCTCGACGTCTGGTGGAAGTTGGGCAAGTTGTCTCCGCCGGGCAGACGGTATTTACCCTGGCTGCCGATGGCGAACGCGAAGTGTTGATCAGCGTGCCGGAACAAAGTTTCAGCCGCTTCAAAATCGGTCAAGCAATAGCCGTCGAATTGTGGGCACAAGGCGATCAGCGTTTTGTGGGCCGAATCAGAGAACTTTCGCCAGCCGCTGATCCGCGCTCACGGACCTTTGCTGCCCGCATCGCGTTTGTCGGTGGCAAAGTGCCGGCCGAACTGGGGCAGAGTGCTCGGGTTTTTTTTCAGACGGGGCAAACCGCAGCCTTGTCGGTGCCATTGTCTGCATTGACTGCCGAAAACGGCGCGACGTATGTCTGGCGTATCGACGCAGAGAACAGGATAAAGCGCACCCCGGTTCGCGTCGCGGCCTATGGTCAAGATACGGTGCCGGTTCTGGAGGGCCTCAGCGCCACTGATTGGATCGTAGCGGCCGGCGTGCACGTGCTTCATGAGGGCGAAAAAATACGCCCGGTGGATCGCAACAATCGGGAAGTGAAACTGGCGGCCAAGGAGTAAGCAAGGATGCGTTTCAACCTTTCCGAATGGGCGTTGCGCAATCGCCAGATCGTTTTGTTTTGTATGTTGCTTTTGGCCGTGGTCGGCGCTTTGTCCTACACCAAGCTCGGGCAAAGTGAAGACCCGCCGTTTACCTTCAAAGCCATGGTTATCCGCACGCTTTGGCCAGGCGCCAGTGCCGAGGAAGTGGGTCGGCAAGTGACCGACCGCATTGAGAAGAAGTTGATGGAGACCGGTGAGTACGAACGTATCCTCTCGTTCTCGCGGCCGGGAGAATCCCAGGTCACGTTCTTTGCCCGCGATGCCATGTCGTCAAAACAAGTGCCTGAACTGTGGTATCAGGTGCGCAAAAAAATTGGCGACATCCGGCAAACTTTGCCGTCCGGTATTCAAGGGCCGTTTTTTAACGATGAATTTGGTACCACGTTCGGCAATATCTACGCGTTGACCGGTGACGGTTTTAACTATGCAGTGCTTAAACACTATGCCGACCGTGTACAAATTCAGCTGCAACGGGTCAAGGACGTCGGCAAGATAGAGCTGTTGGGGTTGCAGGACGAAAAAATCTGGATTGAGCTGTCGAACCTGAAACTCGCGACCTTGGGCTTGTCATTGGAGGCGGTCCAGCAGGCCCTTGAGGCTCAGAACACGGTTTCGGCTGCCAGTTTTTTTGAAACGCCCAGCGATCGCATTCAACTGCGAGTCACCGGACGGTTCCAATCTGTTGAGGAGATAAAGAATTTCCCGATTCGCGTGGCGGGTCGTACATTTCGCATCAGCGATTTCGCCGAGGTTCATCGCGGCTTCAATGATCCACCCGCGCCGCGCATGCGTTTTATGGGCGAGGACGCCATCGGCCTGGCTGTGGCGATGAAGGAAGGCGGCGATATTCTCTCTCTCGGTCATGCGCTAGAGACTGAGTTTGCCCACATACAACAAAACCTCCCGGCCGGCATGCAACTGCGCAAGGTGTCGGACCAACCAGCGGCGGTTAAAACTGGGGTCGGTGAGTTCGTCCATGTGCTGGCCGAGGCGTTGGGCATTGTACTGCTGGTGAGCTTCTTCTCCCTTGGTATGCGTACCGGTTTGGTGGTTGCCCTGACCATCCCGCTGGTGTTGGCGATGACCTTCGCCTGCATGTATTACTTGGGCGTGGGCCTAAACAAAATTTCCCTTGGCGCGCTGGTATTGGCACTGGGCTTGTTGGTGGACGATGCAATCATTGCCGTGGAGATGATGGCGATCAAAATGGAACAGGGTTACGACCGGCTCAAGGCCGCTAGTTTCGCCTGGACCAGTACCGCATTCCCGATGCTCACCGGCACATTGATTACTGCTGCCGGTTTCTTGCCAATTGCCACCGCGCAATCGACCACGGGTGAGTACACCCGCTCTATTTTTCAGGTAGTAACTATCGCGTTATTGGCATCTTGGATCGCTGCAGTGGTGTTCGTACCTTACTTGGGCGATCGGTTGTTGCCGGACTTGGCAAAAATTCATGCGGATAAACATGGTTCACATGCACCGGACCCTTACGGCACAGCGTTCTATCAGCGCGTGCGACGCTTGGTGGGCTGGTGCGTGCGACGGCGTAAAACCGTATTGGTGTTAACTGTCTGCTTGTTCGTGTTGTCGGTGGTGATGTTCCGTTTCGTCCCGCAGCAGTTTTTCCCCGCGTCCGTGCGGCTTGAATTGATGGTCGATTTGAAACTGGCGGAGGGTGCCTCCCTCACTAACACTGCGGCACAAGTTACGCGGCTGGAGCAGCTGCTTAAAGATCACGCGGGCGTCGACAGTTATGTGGCGTATATAGGCACCGGCTCGCCACGCTTTTACCTGCCGTTAGACCAGCAACTGCCGGCTGCCAGTTTTGCTCAATTCGTGGTGCTGGCAAAAACCATCGAAGACCGCGAGGCGGTGCGCACGTGGTTGATCAACACCCTCAACGATCAATTCCCAACCCTGAGACCTCGGGTGACACGCCTGGAAAATGGTCCTCCCGTGGGCTATCCCGTGCAGTTCAGGGTCTCGGGTGAACACATCGACGAGGTTCGTGCTTTAGCGCGCAAGGTAGCGGACAAGGTTCGGGAAAACCCGCGCGTGTCTAACGTCCATCTGGATTGGGAAGAGCCGAGCAAAGTTGTACACCTCAATGTCGATCAAGACCGAGCGAGAGCGCTTGGCGTGACCACGGCGGACTTGTCGCGCTTTTTGCAGAGTTCATTGACCGGCTCTAGCGTCAGCCAATACCGTGAAGACGATGAATTGATCGAAATTTTGGTGCGTGGAACCGCCGATGCCCGCAAAGACCTCGCCTCGCTGGCCAGCTTGGCGATTCCCACCGCTAACGGCACCAGTATTGTGCTTTCGCAAGTTGCGACGCTTGAATATGGCTTTGAAGAAGGCATTATTTGGCACCGCAACCGATTGCCCACCGTGACGGTGCGCGCGGACATCTACGGCAAGGAACAACCGGCCACGCTGATTCAACAAATCCTGCCGACGCTGGACACAGTGCGAGCTGAGCTGCCAGACGGTTACCTGCTGGAGGTCGGCGGTACGGTTGAAGAGTCTGAACGTGGCCAGCGCTCAGTCAACGCCGGTGTGCCGTTGTTCATCGTCGTGGTCCTGACCTTGTTGATGTTGCAACTGCGCAGCTTCTCGCGGGTAGCCATGGTGTTCTTGACCGCGCCGCTGGGCTTGATTGGCGTGACGTCATTTTTGCTGGTGTTTCACCAGCCCTTCGGCTTTGTCGCGATGTTAGGCACCATCGCTTTGTCGGGGATGATCATGCGCAACTCGGTGATCCTGGTGGATCAGATCGAACAGGATATCACTGCTGGGCTGGAGCCTTGGCACGCTATCATCGAAGCCACCGTCCGCCGTTTCCGGCCTATTGTTCTCACCGCTCTCGCGGCGGTGTTGGCCATGATCCCGCTGTCACGCAGCGTATTCTTCGGCCCCATGGCGGTAGCAATCATGGGCGGCCTGATCGTCGCCACCGCACTCACGCTGCTGTTCCTGCCCGCGCTGTATGCCGCGTGGTTCAGGGTAAAAAAGGTGGAGGTGTGACGATCCGCTGTTACCCAGCAAGCGCTAGGGGTTGCCAAAGCCGCCAAGCTCAATTTAAGGCAACGTTGAGTTACAGCGCGCCAAACACTTTCTTCGCCAAACTGGTCGCCGCCGCGGCCGGGTTTTTGCGGATGCTGGCTTCTTGCTCGCCGATCATTTTAAACAGGCCATTGAGCGCCTGTTCGGTCACGTAGCCTTCGATGTTGGCATCTTTAGCGTCGACGACACCCAATGCGGCAGCTTGTCCTGCAAAAGAGTTGTACTTCTGCGCCACGCCGACTTTGTCCGTCGCTTGTTTGACGATAGGCAGGAACTTGGCTCGGATCTGATCGCGGCTGGTCTTGCTCAGGTATTGGGTGGCTGAGTCACTGCCGCCGCTAAGGATGCCCTTGGCATCGGACATGCTCATCTTTTTCACGGCATCTACCAATAACGCCTGTGCTTGAGGCATGGCAGCTTCAGCAGCCTGGTTCATACTGGCTTCCAGTTGATCAACTTGTGCCCCCATGCCGAATTGCTTCATCTTCTTTGCGACTTTGCCGAGAGCACCCGGCAACTCGATACGCACCTCTTTGTTGTTACTGAAGCCACCGGGAACACCGAGCTCCTTGACGGCGATTTGTGCGCCTTGGGTCAGTGCGTCTTTTAGACCGCCGCCGGCATCCGACTGTGACAGATCGGTCAACGCCACGGCGAGGACATTGGCCGAAAACAGTACGCACGCGAACAGGCCTGCGTAGACAACGGAAGGGCGGAGCATGCAAATATCCTTTTAAAAAATCGATTTAAGCAAACGGCGCGGACTCGTGGGCCAACGCCAAGGTGTTACTGAACTGAGTCCAGACGAATCCGCAGCGGCTTTGGATCTTGTCCATCCAATCGTACGCCATGCTGCTCGGTACTGATGAACAGCAACTTGCCATCGAGTTCAATGTGCGCGCTGACCGAATAACGGTGGCCGGGTTGAACGTGCTTTGGATCGTAAGCCAGGGAAAAGGGCAGCGGTACCTGGCCTTTTACCGGGGCCGTTTGTCGGGCCAGAATCACCACCGGCGCATCGGCCCGGGAAATGTCCTGCAGGCTCACGGTCATGGTTGCGGCTGGTGGCAAGGCAATGCGTTGCAAGTAAAAAACCTCGCCATTAAGGCTGGCTTGATTCATGGGTTGCTGCTGGGCACAGGCGCCGAGCACGGTGGTTATCAATACGAGTAAAAGTTTTTTCATCGCAATCTCCATACGAGTGGCGGCAGAAGAAGCCTGACGCCACCGACAGGAATCTAACGGATTTATCCGGCAGGGTCAGCCTCTGAAACATCTTCACTGCGGTGTAGTGCCACTTGGCGAATCGATAAACGGATTTCGGCGGGCAGTACGCGCTTGGCTGCGCCCTCCGCCAGTTCTCCCAATAACGGGTGATAACTGAGCTTGCCTGCGGTGTCTTTGCGCAGCACCCCCAAGTCGAGCAGGTTCTGAATAAAGTGCCGAAACAGGCTTTTATCGAAGAACTCTGGTGCATTGAGCCCATGCAAAATCGACAGCCGTTGCGCCATGACTGTACACAGGTCTTCCAGTTCTTCGGCGCTGAGGCTGTTTTGACCGCCGTTGAGCAGCAGTGAGATTGCCATGTAGAAGCGTTGCAACGTCTGGGCAATGGCGCGTGACAGTAACGTCAGCTGCACGAACTGCCGCGAACTCGGCGCCGGACGCAAGTAAACTTCATTTTCCAAGCGCAACAGACCTTGCTCTACCAAGGCTTCGAGCCATTGATCAACGACCGCGTCCAGCTCGTTTAGCGGCCAGCGAATGAATAACTCAGACTGCAAATACGGGTACAGCGCGCGGGCGTAGCGCAGGATTTGTTCGCGGCTCATGCGCGACGCGCTTTGGAAAAAGCTCGCCAACAGGGAGGGTAGGGCGAAGATGTGCAACACATTGTTGCGGTAGTAGGTCATCAGAACTGCGTTTTGTTCATCCAAATATAGAATTTTGCCCAGCGCGTCGGCTTGTTCCGACAACAAGTTCATGCCCTTTACATAGCTGATCAGCGCCTTGCCATCGCCCTCCGGCAAAGTGGTGTGCGGCGAATAAGGCACTCGGCGCAGCAGCGTCAGGTACAGGTCCAGCACCCGGGTCATGGCCTGATCATCGAGCGCCAGTTTGTTGGTAGACAACAATGCCAGCGCCACCAGATTGACCGGATTAATTGCGGCGGCTTCGTTCAGGTGCTGCGCCACGCGCTGGCCGAGACGGTGAGTGGTTTCGTTCAACCAGGCAGGTCGGTAGAGCGGGCCAAGTTCTTGGTCACGCCAATTGGGTTGTTCATGGTCAAGGAATTCAGCCAGTTTGATCGGCTCGCCAAAGTTGACCGACACTTGGCCGAAGCGTTGTTTCTTCAGCGCACCAATGACTTTGAAGATATCGAAAATGGATTCTTTCTTTTTGCTCGCACCGCGCAACTCGCCCAAATACGTGCGGCCTTCTAGTACGCGTTCATAGCCGATGTAAACCGGCACAAACACAATTGGCATTCGCGAGTTGCGCAGGAAGCTGCGCAGGGTGATCGCTAACATGCCGGTTTTAGGCTGCAGCATGCGCCCGGTTCGCGAACGACCGCCTTCAACGAAATACTCGACCGGAAATCCTTTGGTGAACAGCGTGTGCAGGTATTCGTTGAATACCGAGCTGTACAAAGGATTGCCCTTGAAGGTACGGCGCATGAAAAAGGCGCCACCGCGTCTTAACAGGCCGCCGATGCCTGGCATGTTCAAGTTGATACCGGCAGCCACATGGGGTGGCGTCAGACCGTTGCGAAACAGCAGGTACGACAGCAGCAGGTAATCGATGTGGCTGCGATGGCACGGGACATAAATGACCTCATGGCCTGGAGCCACTGCTTGTACACCTTCGATGTGGCTGACCTTGATCCCGTCGTAGATCTTGTTCCAGAACCAGCTCAGCACCACTTCCATGAAGCGAATGACGGAGTAGCTGTAGTCGGAAGCGATTTCGTTGCCATAACGCAGCGCTTGCGTTTGGGCTTTGGCTTCTGTGATGTTAGACCGTTCGGCCTCTTCGAGAATCGCTTGCTTCACCAGCGGTTCGTCCAACAGGCCACGCACCAGCGTCCGGCGGTGGGACAAATCGGGGCCGATTACAGCGGTTTTAAGGTTGCGGAAATGCACCCGAAAAATGCGCTGGGCCATGCGCAATGTGCGTTCGTAACCTTTGTTTTCGTCGATCAGCTCGCGCAGGTGAACCGGTGCCGAAAACTGTACGCGGGTTTTGCGCCCTAAAATCAGGATGCTGACCAATCGGCGCAGACGCCCGGTAACCGCCCAACTGTCGGCGAATAATAACTTCCATGGGCTGGATTCGCTGTCCGGCGACTGGCCCCAAAACACACTGACCGGGATGATCTGAGCATCCTCTATGGCGTTCTGGGTGATGGTGCTGACCAACCGTTCCAAGGTAGGCGGTGCGCCGCGTTTGTCTTGACGGCCAAGCCAGTCAGGCTCGGGGGTCAGGTAGAAAAACGCAGCAGGCTCCAGCAAGTTGCCCACGGCTACCGGCAGGATCGGCCGAGGCAGGCCGGCTTTGCGGCACTCGGTGTCGACCACCGCGAGATCACTCAGGGACGGTGATTGCAGAACATAGAACACCGGTCGGCTGCGGTCGAGGTTGAGGGTGAACGACGATTGATTAATAGTTTCCGAGCGAACCCAGAGGTACAACAATCGGCGCAAGGTGCCAAACACAAGACGGCGGAGCGGAGAGCGGGTCATACGGTATCTGCTGCATAGTAAAAACGAGGCGGACAGTGTGCCGTATATGGTCGGGATGGGCAAAAGAGGGTCGTTAGTCCGGACCCGTTAAGTAACAACGTGTTGACGAAGCGGACGACGCGATTTTACTGTGAAAATGCCTCGTCAACAGGTTCGCTAAAGATATTTGCAAGAAGTCATGAGCATCACCAGATCAAGCGGTGTGCCAAACAATTTTTTCTTCGCCGTCGCTGCTGATGCGGATCCAGCGGTCGGCGGTTTCGTCGCTTTCTTCTTCGATCCAAGTGCCTGGTGCGCAACGCACTTCGACGCTCAGTGCGGCAAAGGCGGCACGGGCGCAGGCGATGTCGTCTTCCCACGGGGTCTGGTCGCTTTCCAGGTAAAGGCTGTTCCACTTACCGACGGCTTTAGGCAGCCAGGTCACTGCAATGTCGCCCGCGATGCATTTGTAGGTTTGGCCTTTCTTTTCCCACTCGCTGCACGGGCCGATGGCACCACTCAGCCAGGCGGCTACAGCTTTGTAATCGACGTCGTGGTCTTTGAGATAAATTTCGATATCAGGTTGGCGCATGGATGCCTCGTCAAAAATTGAAAAAAATCCATTCGCGGATTCAGGGTGTCGTGTTCGGTGCTTGTAGATGAGCTAAGGGCTCAAGCACGAAATAATCGTAGCGCATGGAGACCGTCACTTCGAACGGCTCTGGTTGATCAATCACATTGGCCCGGCGTTCGGCACTGGCTCGCCAGCCATGAGGCGTCATCGCCAGCAGGTTGGCGCGTGACTGACCGTCAACCAGGGTCAGCTTGAATTCCAGTGTTTCGCTGTGGTGCAACTGCATGCCTTCCGGGATCAGGGCCAAATGCTTGTCATCGGCGTAATTGCGTACTTCGTCGTATAGACGCTCGCGCAGCTCCATCAGATGTCCGCTGGTTGGGCCAACCCGTATCAGCCCGCCGCCCGGTGTCATGAGGCGCTTGGCTTCATTCCAGTCCAAAGGGCTGAACACGCTGATCAGCAACTGGCAGCTGTCATCCGGCAGTGGCACTCGCGCCATGCTGGCGATCAACCACGTCAGTGAGGGATCGCGGCGGCATGCACGCTTGACCGCTTCACGGGAAATGTCCAGTGCGTAACCGTCGGCCTCGGGCAGCGCCGTGGCGATTTGCGCGGTGTAATAGCCTTCGCCGCAGCCGATGTCCAGCCAACGCGCTGGAACCTGCTCCGCTGCCAGTTCGGCCAAACGCTTGGCCACCGGTGTGTAATGCCCAGCGTTGAGAAAGTCGCGACGGGCTTCGACCATGGCTTGGTTATCGCCAGGGTCACGACTGTTTTTATGCTGCACCGGTAGCAGATTCAGATAACCCTGGCGTGCGCGGTCAAAGCGGTGACCGGCGGGGCAAACGACGCCGTTATCGGCGTCGCTAAGGGCTGCTGAGCAAATCGGGCAGGTGAGCATCATGCGAGTAATTTGACCAGCGTTTGGAAGTAGATCTCGGTCAACACGTCGAGGTCGGCGGCCAGTACGCGCTCATTGACCTGATGAATCGTGGCGTTGACCGGCCCCAGTTCGACCACCTGAGTCCCCATGGTCGCGATAAAACGTCCATCGGAGGTGCCGCCGCTGGTGGAGGCTTTGGTCTCGCGACCGGTGACGGCCTTGATGCTGGCCGAGACCGCATCCAACAGATCGCCCGGTTCGGTCAGGAATGGCAAGCCGGACAGCGCCCATTCCACGTGATAGTCCAGACCGTGCTTGTCGAGCAGGACCGCAACCCGTTGCTGCAAGCCTTCGACGGTGGATTCGGTAGAGAAGCGGAAGTTGAACACTGCAACCAGATCGCCAGGAATGACGTTGGTCGCGCCGGTGCCGGCGTTCAGGTTAGAAATTTGAAAACTGGTCGGCGGAAAGAATGCATTGCCGTTGTCCCAGTGCTCAGCCACCAGATCGGCCAAAGCCGGAGCCACCAGATGAATCGGGTTCTTTGCCAAATGCGGGTAGGCAACATGGCCCTGTACCCCGCGTACTGTCAGCGTGGCGCCCAACGAACCGCGTCGGCCGTTTTTCACGACATCGCCGACCAAGGTGGTACTCGACGGTTCGCCGACGATGCACCAGTCCATGCGTTCTTTGCGCGCCACCAGGCGCTCGATCACTGCCTTAGTGCCGTGATGCGCTGGGCCTTCCTCGTCGCTGGTGATCAGGAAGGCAACCTTGCCTTTATGGTTCGGGTATTCGCCGACAAAGCGTTCTGTTGCCACCAGCATTGATGCAAGGCTGCCTTTCATATCAGCTGCGCCACGTCCACAGAGCATGCCGTGTTCGTCGATCAAGGCATTGAACGGATCGTTTTGCCACGCTTTAACCGGGCCGGTCGGCACCACGTCGGTGTGCCCAGCGAAGCACAATACCGGGCCGTCCTGATGGCCGTGGGTGGCCCAAAAATTATCCACATCTTCGATACGCATGGGTTCCAGCGCGAAGCCGGCATTGCCCAGGCGCTGCATCATCACGGTCTGGCAGTCCGCGTCGATCGGGGTCACCGATGGACGACGGATCAAGTCGCAAGCGAGTTGAAGGGTGGGCGAAAGTTCGGCTGGGGCCGTCATGTACAAAACTCCGGTTAAAGCGCAGTAAACCTAGGTTTTTTAGGGTGCTTAAAAGGCGCATAGCTTAAAGCAAAACGGCGGCCCGAAGGCCGCCGTTTAATACCGCCCGTATTAATCTCAGGCCGACGTAGGCTCTACCACCTGTGTCGGTTTAGGCAGGGATGAAAGGAAGGCCATGATCAATGCGGCCAGATACGGCAGCGATTGCACCAACAGCATGGTCACCCAAAAACGCATATCGGCGCTTGGCAGGCCTTGGACCAAGCAGATACCCAGCGCGGCGCCCCACAACAGCAGCATGATGAACAATTCTTCCCGTGCTTCGGAAATCGCTACCCAGAGGCCGTGGCTGTCGACGTTCTTCGGTGTGCGGAAGAATGGAATGCTGGTGGTGAAGAACCCATACAAGACCGCTTTGGCGATGGTATGCGACAAGGCAAGGCCTGCCAGGGCTGCGGCAAATGCATCCTTAAGGTTGACGCCCACCGCGCGGCGGTAAAGGAAAATGATCTTGCCGACCTTGAACACGAACAGTGCCAGTGGCGGAATCGCGAAGATCAGCAGCGGTGGATCGACCCGTTGCGGCACGATTATCATCGCTCCAGACCACAACAAGGCACCGAAGGTGAAGAAAATATTCATGCCGTCTGCCACCCACGGCAACCAGCCCGCGAGGAAGTGATAACGCTGACCGCGAGTCAGCTGTGTGTTTTTGCCGCGCAGCAGGCTTGACGTGTGGCGCTTGATGATTTGAATTGCGCCATAGGCCCAACGGAAACGTTGTTTCTTGAAGTCGATGAACGTGTCCGGCATCAGGCCCTTGCCATAGCTGTTATGGGCGTAGGCCGCAGACAGGCCTTTTTCGAACACCCGCAGACCCAGTTCGGCGTCTTCACAGATGCACCAATCAGCCCAGCCCAGTTCCTCAAGCACCGATCGGCGGGTCATGGTCATGGTGCCGTGCTGGATGATCGCATCGCGGTCGTTACGGGTGATCATGCCGATATGAAAGAAGCCTTTGTATTCCGAGTAGCAAAGCTTCTTGAAGGTGCTTTCGTTTTGGTCGCGGTAGTCCTGCGGCGACTGCACCACGGCGATTTTCGGATCGGCGAAGTGCGGCACCATGTGCTTGAGCCAGTTGCGATCGACACAATAATCGGAGTCGATCACGGCAATGACTTCGGCATCTGGCGCGGTATGCGGAATCAGGTAATTCAGCGCGCCGCCTTTGAAGCCGGCCAGAGGTGCCACGTGGAAAAACTTAAAGCGTGGACCGAGCAGTTCGCAATGCGCCTTGATCGGTTCCCAGACCGCAGGGTCCTTCGTGTTGTTGTCGATGAGCAGGACTTCGAAATCCGGATAATCGAGGGCCGCCAAAGCGTTGAGGGTCTGTTTGACCATCTCTGGCGGCTCGTTGTAACAGGGCACATGGACCGAGACTTTGGGTCGGTACGCGTTGTCGGTTTCCACCGGCAAGAATTCACGGCGACGCTTATGGGTCCAGACGGCTTCGGCCAGTTCATGCGCTTCGGCCATCAATACGATGAACACGCCCAGTGCGCCGAGCGCCAGCAAGAAGCCAACCGTCAGGCTAAACCAGGTGCTGTATTGCTGGCTGTAGTCGTAACCGATCCACACCAACACTGATCCACAGAGGAACGCGGTGAAGGTCAGGAAGGTTCGACCGCGTTGGCGCAACGCCGAACCGTCGATCAGCAATAGCGCTAGCGACAATAATGCCAATACCCCCGATCCGATGGCTAGAACTCGCCACTGAGGGATTGCGACAACGGGTCCGGTGAAGTTGAATTTCTGTTGGCGGTCGGCGTTGTACACGCCCCAATACGCGCCCACCGAACCTTCATCACTGGCTTTCCACGGCTGATCGAACGCTTCGATCACAAAGTAGTTGTAGCCTTGACGGTTCAGCTTGTTGACCAGCGTACGCAGATAAATCGCTTGATCTGCTGGGGTCGCGTCGGAACCGCCGCGCATACGGCCGTTACTCGGCCAGCCAACCTCAGAAAGTAACAGCGGTTTTTTCGGGAACATCTTTTTCAGTTCACGAGCGCGGTCGAGGACGAACTGACCCGCCTTGTCCACCGGGATGAATTCCCAGTAGGGCAGAATGTGCGCGGCGATCAAGTCAACGTGTTTGCCCAGCTCCGGGTATTTCTCCCAAATGTGCCATTGCTCCGACGTCGTTACCGGCACCTTAACCGCCGCACGAACCCTGTCCAGCAGCACGCTGAGTTGCTTGACGGTGATTTCACGGCGGAACAGGGCTTCGTTACCCACCACCACGCGAACTACACTGCGCGACGTGTTCGCCAGTTCGATGGCCCGGGTAATTTCGCGCTCGTTACGCTGCTCGTCGGGGCTGATCCAGATGCCCAAGGTTACGCGTAGGCCAAATTCTTCCGCCAGCTTAGG
The DNA here is from genome assembly GCF_035019745.1 of Pseudomonas sp. 10S5. Taxonomy (NCBI): domain Bacteria; kingdom Pseudomonadati; phylum Pseudomonadota; class Gammaproteobacteria; order Pseudomonadales; family Pseudomonadaceae; genus Pseudomonas; species Pseudomonas sp. 10S5. The sequence continues at coordinate 91,734 of NZ_JASJVL010000006.1, read as the reverse complement.
AATATCCTCAAGGGAACCGTCCACCGAATAGGTGCGGATACTGTCAGTCTGCTTGCTTATCAACTCCAGGTCTTGACGCATTTCATCGTCGGACGGGTAGATGCCTTCCTGTGGGCTTTGCCCCGGTCGGAACGGAGAGTAAGAGAAGCCTGAAATTTGCTCAGGCCAGTCAGGAGTAGTGACCGGGCGGTTGATTAGCGCCCAGAAACCGGTGAACAGCGCGGCAATTGCAACGACAACCACCAAGTTGAGTCCAAATTTACGCGATGACATAAATACGTCTGGTTCCAAAGATTGCAATGTAACTAAGTGTGTTGCGCCTATTAAAGCAGGGGAGGGGGGCGCGCGTCTTCGCGAATTTCGGCTGGAGGACGGATCTGTAGGAACCAACGTGTTGGCGAGAACCAGACACTGCGGCGTGTCAGGCACGACGCCTCGCCAACAGGTTGGCTTCTACAGCGGGCGGCGCGGTTACAGATTGCGGTTTGTCCGGATAAAGATGCTCTCCCGGGTATACCGCCCTATAATGCGCGCCGGTTTTGGGGTTATGGTCATGAACACAGAAGATCCGCGGTTTGCCGGCGTCGCCCGTCTGTATGGCATCGATGGCCTGGAGCGGTTACGTGCGGCGCATGTAGCCATCGTTGGCGTCGGCGGAGTCGGTTCGTGGGCGGCGGAAGCGATTGCCCGTTGCGGGGTCGGCGAAATCTCTTTGTTCGATATGGACGACGTTTGCCTCAGCAACAGCAACCGCCAGCTGCATGCACTGGCGGGCACGGTCGGTCGGGCCAAGGTCGAGGTCATGGCCGAGCGCTTGCGTGCGATCAACCCCGATTGCGTGGTTCATGCCGTCGGTGATTTCGTGACCCGCGAAACCATGGCCGAGTACATCACGCCGAACATCGATTGCGTGCTCGATTGCATCGACAGCGTCAACGCCAAGGCGGCGCTGATCGCTTGGTGCAAGCGCCGCAAGATTCAGATCATTACTACTGGCGGTGCGGGAGGGCAGATCGATCCGACGCTGATCCAGGTCTGCGACCTCAATCGCACGTTCAATGACCCACTGGCGTCCAAAGTGCGCTCGACCCTGCGCCGGGATTACGGTTTCTCGCGGACTATGACTCGCCACTACAGTGTGCCGTGCGTGTTCTCCACCGAGCAGCTGCGTTACCCGAAACCCGATGGCAGTATTTGCCTGCAAAAAAGCTTCGTCGGCGACGGCGTGAAGCTCGACTGTTCCGGCGGGTTCGGCGCGGTGATGATGGTCACGGCGACGTTCGGTATGGTCGCGGCAACCAAAGCAGTGGACAAGATTGTTGCCGGGGTAAGACGCCCGTCGGAACGGATAAAGCCGATTCAGGCCGTGACGCAAGCCAGCTGACGCATCCGTTGCAACACTGCGTTCAACCCATTGCTGCGTGACGGTGACAAGTGGCGGCTCAACCCCAGTTGCTTGAACCAGTCCGCTAAATCAACCTGCTGCAAGTCCTCTGTCGGCAGGTTATTGACCCGCGCCAATAACAGGACCACCAAGCCCCGAATCAAACGCGCATCGCTGGCGGCACGGAATTGCCAGCGACCGCTTGTGAGGGTGCCCAACAACCACACTTGGCTTTCGCAGCCGTGTACGCGGTGCTCTTCGATCTTTTCGTCGTCGCTCAACCCAGGCAAACGTTCACCCCATTGCATCAAGAGCCGCGCGCGTTGTTCCCAGCTTTGCGGTTGATTGAAGGTGTCCAGGGCTAATTGGGCCTCGGGTGGAAGGTTCATCGCAGCAACTCCAATGCTTGATCCAGCGCATCGAAAAAGCGCTGCACGTCGTTGGAATCGTTATACAGCGCCAGAGAGGCGCGAATCGCGCCGGTCAGGCCAAGGCTTTTGATTAAAGGCATCGCGCAATGGTGCCCGGCTCGGACTGCAATGCCTTGCTCGGTCAACAGGTGCGCCAGATCGGCATTGTGGATGCCGTCGACCACGAAGCTGACCAACGCCATGTGTGGATCACCCAGCACCCGCACGCCCTGGCGTCTGTTCAAACCCTCCAGCAATAACCGGTGCAGCGCGGCTTCATGGGCCAGCACTGCACCGTGGTCGAGGCTGCTCAAATAGTCGAGGGTCGCGCCAAGCCCGATGACTCCGGCAATCGGCGGAGTGCCCGCTTCAAAACCCAGCGGCGCAGGGCGAAAGGTTGCGCTGTGGTAGTCCGTGGTCAGCACCATTTCGCCGCCCAATTGCCAATGACGCAACTGCGTCAAAGCCTCATCGCGGCCGTATAAGACGCCAACACCGTCCGGGCCATAGAGTTTGTGGCTTGAAAATACGTAGAAGTCGCAGCCTAGGGCCTGCAAGTCGTGTCGGCCATGCACCACACCCTGTGCGCCGTCGACGACGGTCAACGCGCCGTGAGCCTTGGCCATGCTCAGTAATTCTGGCAGTGGTTGCCAAGCTCCGAGCACGTTGGAAAATTGGCTGGTCGCCAACAAGCGGGTGCGGGGGCCGATCAGTTCGGCGGCGGCAACCAAATCAATAAGCCCCTGAGCATTGAGGGGCAAAATCACCAGTTCAAGCCCTTGACGCTGTGCCAGTTGCTGCCAAGGCAGCAGGTTGGCGTGATGCTCCAGCGCAGAGACAACGATCTCATCGCCGGTTTCAAAGCGATGCTCAAGCCCGTAGGCCAGCAGATTCAATGCCGACGTCGCGCCGTGGGTAAAAATAATCTGTGCGTCATCGCCGGCGTTCAACCATTGGGCAACTTTGCGCCGGCTGTTTTCAAACGCTTGCGTGGCAGCCGCCCCCGGCAGGTGCTGTGCCCGATGCACATTGGCGGCGCCGTTGACGTAGTAATGATTCAGCGCGTCGAGCAGCGCCTGAGGTTTTTGCGTTGTAGCGGCGTTGTCCAGATAGGTCTGGCCTTGCTGTTGCAGTGCGGCGATGGCTGGAAAGTCAGCGCGCCAAGGAGAGGGCAAAAGCATGGTTATTCAGCTCGAAGGATCAGGGCCTAACTCACTTGCGCGGTGTTGACCCTGAATACGACATTAGATCAGTTGTGAGCGTGCAGCGCTTCGTTCAGTTCGATGGCTGATTTATGGGATTTGCATTCCACGGCGCCCGTTTGTGAGTTACGACGGAACAACAGGTCCGGTTGACCCGACAGCTCACGGGCCTTGACCACTTTGACCAGCTCGTTCTTATCATCAAGCAGTGCGACTTTGGTTCCGGCTGTTACGTACAGACCGGCTTCCACGGTGTTGCGGTCGCCCAATGGAAAGCCAATTCCTGCATTGGCGCCAATCAGGCAGCCTTCGCCGACCTTGATCACTACGTTGCCGCCGCCCGACAAGGTGCCCATTGTCGAGCAACCGCCGCCCAGGTCCGAACCCTTACCGACAAATACCCCGGCCGAGACGCGGCCTTCGATCATGCCCGGACCTTCGGTGCCACCATTGAAATTGACGAAACCTTCGTGCATCACGGTGGTGCCTTCGCCGATGTAAGCACCCAGGCGTACCCGCGCGCTGTCAGCGATACGCACGCCGGTTGGCACCACGTAGTCAGTCATTTTCGGGAATTTGTCCACCGAGAACACTTCCAGGAACTCGCCCTTGAGGCGCGCCTCCAGTTGACGCTCAGCCAATTCAGCCAAGTCCACAGCGCCTTGGTTGGTCCAGGCGACGTTGGGTAGCAATGGGAAAATGCCAGCCAGATTCAGGCCGTGTGGCTTGATCAAGCGATGTGACAACAAATGTAGCTTGAGGTAAGCCTCAGGCGTCGAGGTCAATGCTGTGTCTTCAGCCAGAAAGGTGACGACCAATGGCTTGTGACTTTCGGCCAGGCGAGTCAGTAAGGCCGCTTGGCCTGCATCGATATTCTTTAGCGTTTCGGCCAGTTGCGAGGCCTGGGTGGTGTTGAAGGCGACGGCCTGATTGCCACCGGTGTAGCCCAGTGCGGGTGCAATGGCAGCGATCAGGTCGGCAGACGGATTAATCAACGGCTGGGCGTAGAACACTTCAAGCCAGGCGCCTTTACGATTTTGAGTGCCGACCCCAAAGGCCAGGCTGAACAGGGTAGTAGACATGTGAATACCTCTAACTTATTGGAAAGGGGGCTCAAGCAGCGCTTTGGCTTACTTGAAGGCCACCCCGTATACATCGGGCTTGAAGCCAACCAGGGTTTTGTCGGCAAGATCGAGCACCGGGCGCTTGATCATTGACGGTTGTGCGAGCATCAGTTCGATCGCCTTTGCTTGATCGAGATCGGCTTTTTGTCCGTCGTCGAGTTTGCGGAAGGTCGTTCCTGCCCGGTTTAAAACCACTTGCCAGCCATGCTCATCGCACCACTGAGTCAGGTGCTCACGGTCGATGCCGACCGTTTTGTAGTCATGAAAGTCGTAACTGACGGCGTTATCATCAAGCCAGGTGCGCGCCTTTTTCATGGTGTCGCAGGCCTTGATTCCATAAAGGTGTACGCCTTTATTATTACTGGAGGAATTGTCCATCCTCGAAACTCCCCACTTTGCCCAAAAAATCAGCGAATGATTATGCCACGTCGTTCCATTCAGTGCCTTGGCTGTCTCGGTAAGGTGCGGGGCGCACATCGAACAGTGAAAAGCCCGGCGGGGGTTGCCGGGCTTTTCACTGTGACTGGGTTATTCACCCATCGTGCTGCCTGCGCCTCATGCCTTGGTGCTAACCATCTGGCCGGCGATGCTTGAACCCTCTTCGGTCAACGCTCTTAGCAGGGCTCCGGAAGCGCTTTGTAATGAGGCACTGGTCGCGGCGATCTGGGTCCGCGCTGCGGCGACGGCTGCGGCCGCGATAGTTATAGCTTGAGCGCCCCAAGAAATGCGGGCCTATTCCAATGCCGCGCTGCCACGGAACAAATACGCCGTTTATAAACATTCAAGGTAGACGAAACAGCAGGTAGTCATCCTTATCAAATTGACTGCTAAGCAAAATCGGCAAGGCCGTCAGGCGGCTATCCGGCAGCGCTTGATATATATCTTTGGCGATCACCACGTAAACCGGTCCTTTCACCGCCGCCAATTCATCCGGAGAAGCAATGAAGATCGGCTTCAGGCCGTCGGGGATGTTGACCACGAACTTGATGGCCTTTCCATCCTTGGGCATTCCATATAGGGCGAGCGGCGCAGGATCATGCTGGATCAGGTCATGAACCGCTACGCTAAAGCCTTGCGTGTCGTAGGCTGCACGCTGAACGGGTTCATAAACCCAGATAAAACTCATCCACACCGCCAGTACCGCGCACGTTGCCAGACTTGCAACACGCCACCGGGCTTTGAACAAGGCGGCTAACGCAATCACTTGCAGCACCACAAGCACTGAAGTGATTCCACTAATCGATGTCAGCTGGTCGGCGAAACGATGGCGAGCCACCAACAATCCTGCAATCAACGCACTCGGCATCAGCAGCCAAAGTATCTGGAGCAACCCCCGTAACAAGGCGAGCAGGCGCCCTTGGGTCATTTGAAACGGATAAGCTGCGACGATCGCTGCCATTGGCACCATCGGCAGCATGTAGCGAGCTTTTTTCGCCTGCGGAATTGAAAGGCCAATCATGACAATCAGTCCGGCTGCAGTGCAAAGCATTACCAGTCGCAGCGCTGGTGTAAGGGGCTGCCGACCACGAACGATGATGGCCGCTAGCACCAAAATCGCCATTGGGTATGCCAGCGCATAGTTGCCCATCGAACTGCTGAAGTAATAGAAAGTACTGCTGGTGCCTTCAGTACCGTCCATACGTGAAGTGAATTGCATGCGCACCACTTCATCAAGGAACTGTTGACCGCCGCTGATCTTGGCAAACAGCAGTAGCATTCCCATGCAGATCGCCAGCAATACCGCCGCTTGCAGACCGAATATGAGCATTCGTCGCCATTGTCCATTCAGCACGTAGTAACTGCACAGCATGCCGGTAGGAACGACCAGCCCGATGGGGCCGCGAATAGCAAAGCCCAGCACTATAAGCGCGAGAATCAGACCTATGCGCCGACGCGCACCAAAGTGATCGGCAGCATAGCCCAGATAAAATACGGCGAACGATACGGTCGCGAGCATTTGGTCCAGGGATATGGCGCGGGTCTCGGTGATAAAGGTATTGCTCAGCAGCAGCAGGGCTACGCTGACCAGTGCCCAAGACCGAGAGTGCGCGGCCACCAAGCGATAAATAAGCGCAACCAAAATCGCCGATGCGATCGCGGTCGGAAGCCATGCGGTGAGGCTTATCACTCGGCCAAACGGCAGCGAGAGCAGGTAGATAAAGAAAGTTGATGTGGCGGAATAGTCTGGATAAGGCTCGCCATAGGTTGTGGGAAAAAAACTTGGGCCGTGACGCAACATTTCTTGAGCAAAAATTACAAAGCGCGAGTCGAATCCGATCGTGGCTTGTTCATAGTTACCCACGACAAATAGCAGGAGTGCCAGCCCCCCCAAGATAATGGACTGGCAGCGCACTGTTGCCAAAGAGGCCGATGAGGGCTGAGTCTGAGGTAGAAACGGCAAAGGGTATCTCCATATAGCAAAACGTTGCTGCGCTTCAGCTTGAACTCTAACGGGCACCGGACGCACAAAGGGTCAGTACCCGCGAACCAGATACTGGCTGCAGGCACTGACCCCTAATGATTACTGTGCGTTCGCTTCAGTAGCGCTGTTCGCATGCCATTGCTGAAACGGGATTGGCAGGCTGCGAGAGTCGCCACGGCCCATTGGGAAATACGTGAAGCCCTTTCGCGTCATGCGTTCGGTGTCGTACAAGTTGCGTCCGTCAAAAATTACCGGCGCTTTAAGACGTTCCTGCATCAGTTTGAAATCCGGAGCCTTGAACTGTTGCCATTCGGTGCAGACGATCAACGCATCGGCACCACCCAGCACGGATTCGGGGGTGCCCATCAAGCTCAGGCCTGGGTGATTGCCATAGATACGCTGGGTTTCCTGCATAGCTTCGGGGTCGAACGCACGTACGGTTGCGCCCGCCGCCCACAAGGCTTCCATTAACACTCGGCTCGGCGCATCGCGCATGTCATCGGTGTTTGGCTTGAAGGCCAAGCCCCATAGCGCAAAGATTTTTCCGCGTAAATCACCTTTGTAGAACGCATTGACGCGTTCGAACAGTTTGGTTTTCTGCCGTTCGTTAATGGCTTCTACCGCCTGCAGCAAATCGCTGGAGCACTGGGCTTCCTGAGCGCTATGAATTAAAGCGCGCATGTCTTTAGGGAAGCACGAACCGCCGTAACCGGCGCCCGGATAGATAAAGTGGTAACCAATGCGTGAATCAGCACCGATGCCCAAACGCACGGACTCGATGTCAGCGCCCAAGTGCTCAGCCAGCTCAGCAATTTGGTTGATGAAGCTGATCTTAGTGGCCAGCATGCAGTTGGCGGCGTATTTGGTCAGCTCGGCGCTGCGCAGGTCCATGAAAATGATGCGGTCATGATTGCGGTTGAACGGTGCATACAAGTCACGCATGACTTCACGCACTTCGTCGCGCTCGCAACCAATTACGATCCGGTCCGGGCGGCGGCAGTCGGAAACTGCCGAGCCTTCTTTCAGGAATTCAGGGTTAGAGACAATATCGAACTCCAACGGCCGACCAGCCAGGGCCTCTTCGGTATGCAGGCGCAATGCGTCACCAGTGCCGACGGGCACGGTGGATTTCTCGACCAGAATCAGCGGTTCAACCCGATGACGTGCAACCATTTCGCCTACCGCGAAAACTGCTTTTAAATCCGCTGAGCCGTCATCGCTGGAGGGCGTGCCGACGGCGATAAACAGCACCTGGCCGTGCTCAATGGCAAGCTTCTCGTCGTGAGTGAAACGCAGGCGTCCACTTTCCAGGTTTTCCCGGACCAGCGTTGCCAAGCCGGGCTCGAAAATGCTCACGTGACCCTGCTGAAGCTGTTTCACTTTTTCTGCATCGATGTCCATGCAGATCACATCATGGCCGACTTCGGCCAGGACTGTCGCTTGCACAAGGCCTACGTAGCCACTACCTAATACTGTAATTTTCATGCGGAATTCCTGGACCGTGTCGCGGAGCTGCGTTGTGAGTTAATGGTGATGACGCCGAGGATAACCAAGGTCACACCCAATGTTTTGGAAGCGCTGAACTGTTCCTGGAAAACCGGCAGGCTCGCTGCCAGTAAATAAACCAATGCGTAACTGATGCTGAGCAAAGAATAGGCTCGGCCTAGAGGCAGGTCGCGCAATGCGAGCAACCAACACAGCATCGAAAGGGCGTAGGCCAGAATCGCCGCAGAGACGACGCTGATAGCCAGCCTGTCGATACTGCCGTTATTCAGGGTATCCAGCCATTGGGTGGGCGAGGGCAAGCGCGTCATGCTCCAACGCATACCCAGTTGCGCACCGCTGACCAACAACACGCTGCCCATGGCGAATGTGACGCCGCGTCGCAGGTTCATGTGTGTTGGCCCAGCAAAATGACGCCACCGATCACCAGTACTACACCGAACCAGTGGCGGCGGTCGACGGATTCTTTGAACAAAAAGTGCGCCACTAGCGTGATCAAGACAAAGTTCAAGCTAAGCATCGGGTAAGCAATCCCGACTTCAACGCGCTGCAGCACCAACAGCCATAACAATAGTCCGAAACCCAGGCTGGCCAATGCCAGCCATAACCAAGGCGAGCGCAGCGCGAGGCCGAGGCCGACGTGTTGCCCACGCCAACCCTCAACGGCAAATTTTTGCGCGACTTGGCCCAGACAGCTCAACAAACACGCGGCCAGTAACAAAAACAGGGTCATGAGGCGGATTGCGCGAAGATCAGAATCACTATGTTCCCTTCCTCGAATCGCTGACCGTCTTTTGGTAAAAGCTCGATTTCATTGAGGTCGTCCTGACTATTAACTCGCATCACCACCCCGACCTGCCCTTCGCTTCGTGCTATGGCCATCCACTGTTGCACTTTTGCAGAATCGACTTTGCGCGCGGCGGCGTCAGTGTAAGTCAGACCATATTTGACTTCACCCACCGTGTTGTATAGCGCAACGTCAGGTCGCTGAATACGCCATGACAGCGCCGAGGCAGCGCCCAGGTCGTTACTCAGCAGAGTTTTGCTTTGGCTCAGCGCTGCTGCATGCTTGGCAATAAACTGATCGGGTGTTTTGTTGAGCACCACGCTGTTAGGTAGGCTCATCGGAATCAGTGCCACAAACAACCACGCGCCCAGCGCCGGCATGATCCACATGGTCAGCGGTCTGAATACCTGAACAAGGTTAGCGACGATCCAGCCCGCAACTGCAACCACTGCCATTGCAAGGTGCAGCGGCTCGTTTTCATAGACAGGTTTTTTGTATTGCATGTAAGCCACGGCGATCAGAACGATCGAGCCGAGTGCAAGGTTTAGCAACCCATTGAGACGTAGAGATCGGACGCTGCCACGTTCGAGTCGATCTATCACCGCCTCTCCCATCAGCAGCGCCAAAGGCAGCATGCACGGCATCACGTACGTTGGCAGTTTGCCTCTGCTCAGGCTGAGAAACGCCAGCGGCAACAGTAACCACAGAAGCATGAAGATCGTATTTGGCTGGGCTTTGGACTTCCAGGCCTGTGTGAACGTCGTCGGCAACATTGCGGCCCACGGCAAACTGGCCATGACCATCACAGGAAGGTAAAACCACCATGGTTGAAGATGCTGAGCGTCTTCACCGGCAAAGCGACGAATGTGTTCGTGCCAGAAGAAGAAGTTCCAAAAGTCTGGTTCGCGCTGCTGCACTGCCAATGCCCATGGCAGGCATACCAGCAACGCAATCAGAACCGCCAGCGGGCCGTATATCAACAGTTCGCGAAAGCGTCTCTGCGAAACCATATACGGCAGGGCGATCAACGCCGGTAGCAGCAAGGCGAGAAAGCCCTTAGTCAGGAAGCCCATACCGCATGCGAAACCCACCAATACCCATGCAGCAATTCGTTCGCGGCCGGTGCTATTAACGGCGAGCCACAACCCGACCATGCTCAGGTTGACCCATAGGGTGAATTGCGGGTCGAGATTGGCGTAACCCGCCTGCACGGCGATGAGGCCAAAGCTTAAAAAAATCAGGGCGCACATAAAACTCTTGCGCCGGTCATTCCATAATCGATGTGCGACGGCGTAGGTCAGCATCGCACTGAGGCCGACGCTGAGCGCCGAGGCGATGCGTACGCCAAACAGATTGTCGCCGAAAATCGCCTGGCCGATGGCGATCATCCAATAACCGCCTACAGGTTTTTCGAAGTAGCGCAGCCCCATGAAATGGGGTGACACCCAATTGCCGCTGAGCAGCATCTCCTGACTAATTTGCGCATAACGGGTTTCGTCGGGAATCCACAGGCCGTGGCTACCCAGTGGTAAAAGAAAAGCCAGGAAAAACGCAATTAACAAAAAAGGTAACGCCCAGCGCCCCGTCATGTGCGCTGCACTCCCAGCCAGCCCTCGCGGCCGCTCAGTGTGCCTCTTATCAACTGACCTGCTGGCAGGGTATTGAGCTCAGTCGGCAATAGATTGCCGAGCGGTTGAAACTGGATCTCGCGCGATTTAGCCTGCGCCAGTAATTGACGAAAATCATCGGCCATTAGAATCCCTTCTACTTCTGCGTGAATCGTATAAATGTTCAGCTTCTCGGCGCTGAAACGGTCGAGAATAAATGAGTTAAAGTCTTTTGCGCTGACGTTTGGGCCCACCACTTCATCGAAGGTTGGAAGATCCACCGGAATCTGTGGTGTGCCTAATCGGCCATCCTTAAGCGTAGGGCGAAACAGACTATGGCCGCGACAATCGCTGTTGTAGCGAAAGCCAAACTGTTCCTTAGCTTCCACCACGCGCTCATCGGCACGCCAGCCAGCCGTGGCTGAACAGCCGACGCGTTGACCGGTGATGTCACTCAAGCACTCCACGCCGCGACGAATTTGCTCAATCAGTTGCACTTCGCTCCAACGCCCAGCATTGGCTTGCCAGCCGTGGTGATCCCACGCATGCAAACCGACTTCATGCCCGGCGTCGACCGCTTGACGCATCAGATGACCCAGGTTGCGACCAATGGGTTTCCCTGGCCAGGCAGTGCCGGCCAGAAGAATATCCCAGCCATATAGACTGGCCGCCTTGGAGCGAAGCATTTTCCAAAAGAATTGGGGACGGATGAGGCGCCACAAGTGGCGCCCCATGTTGTCCGGTCCGACACTGAAAAAAAACGTCGCCTTGACCTGTGCTTCATCGAGCATTTCCAATAACCGCGGCACACCTTCTCGGGTGCCGCGATAGGTATCTACATCGATTCGCAGTCCTGCCTGCATCAGCGCTTATCCGCGATTTCGGCCATGGCTTCACGCAGGAAGAAGTCCAAGGTGTTGCCAATGGTCTCACTCATTTCTACCGTCGGTTCCCAGTTCAACAGGCGCTTGGCGTTTTGAATGCTTGGCTTGCGGTGGGAAACGTCTTGGTAGCCAGTGCCGTAGAACGCTTTGCTTTCTACATCGCGGAAACCGGCAAACGGAGGGAAGTTTGCGCGCAACGGGTGAGCTTCGAACTGACGCAGCAGTTCTTCGCCCAACTGACGAATGCTGGCTTCGTTGTCCGGGTTGCCGATGTTGATGATTTGACCGTTACAAGCGTCATTTTCGTTGTCGATGATGCGTGCCAAAGCTTCGATACCGTCAGCGATGTCGGTGAAGCAGCGTTTTTGTTCACCACCGTCGAACAGGCGGATCGGCGTGCCTTCTACCAAATTCAGAATCAGCTGGGTAATGGCGCGAGAACTGCCGATACGTGCCGAATCCAGACGGTCCAGACGCGGACCCATCCAGTTGAACGGACGGAACAGGGTGAAATTCAGGCCTTTCTGGCCGTAAGCCCAGATCACGCGGTCAAGCAGTTGCTTGGAGACCGAGTAGATCCAGCGTTGTTTGTTGATCGGGCCGACCACCAGGTTCGAGGTGTCTTCGTCGAAATTCTGGTCTTGGCACATGCCATAGACTTCAGACGTCGAAGGGAAGATCACGCGTTTGTTGTACTTCACGCAGTAACGAACCAGTTTCAGGTTTTCTTCAAAATCCAGTTCGAAGACGCGCAACGGGTTGCGGGTGTATTCGATTGGCGTAGCGATGGCCACCAGCGGCAGAACCACATCGCACTTCTTGATGTGATATTCGATCCACTCGGAGTGGATGCTGATATCGCCTTCGACGAAGTGGAAGTTAGGGTGGCTGCGCAGGCGCTCTACAGCGTCAGAACCGATGTCCAGGCCGTATACATCGTATTTGTCGTCACGCAGCAGGCGCTCGGACAAGTGGTTGCCAATGAAACCGTTAACGCCGAGGATCAGCACACGGGTACGACGTGGGGCGCGGCCGGACTCGGCACCACGCAGCACAGAACCGTCCACCAAGCCCAATTCGTTAGCCAGTTGCGGACCGCTTAAATAAAGGCCGTTTTCGTTGCGCTGACCGGCTTTGATCACTAGCGAGTCTTCACCACACGCGATGCGCAATGGATCGACGCTGATCACCCGGCCTGGGGCCAGGCCTTCGTTGCCCTTGATGACGTCGGCGCTCCAAACGATCAGCTTGTGCTCGCCAGCTGCGCAGAAAGCGCCTGGGTATGGCTGAGTGACAGCGCGAACCAGATTGAACAATTCTTCAGCAGGACGCTTCCAGACCAGCTTGCCATCTGCTGGGGTGCGACGACCGAAGTAGGTCGCTTTGGATTCGTCCTGAGGTGTTTCGCTCAGTGTGCCCTTGGCCAGTTGTGGCAGAGCTTCGTTCATTAAGTTGGCAGCGGATTCGCGCAGTTTGCTGTGCAAGCTCAATGCGGTGTCGGAACGCTCAATGGCAACCCGTTGCTGGGCCAGAATGCCGCCCGCGTCAGCGCGTTTGACCATGCGGTGCAAGGTAACGCCGGTTTCGGTTTCGCCATTGACCAAGACCCAGTTAGCCGGCGCACGACCACGATAGCGCGGCAGCAGCGACCCGTGAAGGTTGAATGCGCCCTTGCCAGCACAAGCTAGCAGTTCGTCGCTCAGCAGGTTGCGGTAGTAAAACGAAAAGATGAAGTCCGGTTTGAGCTTGGCGATGCGCTCGATCCACAGTGGGTGGTTGGCATCTTCAGGGGCGTGAACCGGAATGCCTTTGCGTGCACACAACTGTGCAACGGAACCGTAGAAGGTGTTTTCCTTCGGGTCGTCAGCATGGGTAAACACGGCGGCGATTTCATAACCTGCGTTCAGCAGGGATTCAATGCCCGTGCAGCCAATATCGTGATAGGCAAAGACGACAACTTTCGGATTCATAACGTGACCTGAGTAGAAGATGAAGATTCTTTTGAGTCGCTAACGCTAACGGAAGACGTGACCGGTTGGCTGCGCAGCACTTTTTCGATGAAAAAGCGCGGGCGGGCACGAACATCGCTATACATGCGGCCTAGGTATTCACCCAGCAGGCCCATGCCGATGAACTGGCCGCCGGTAAACACGAACAATACCGCAAACAATACGAAGGTGCCGTCACCGGCCCAGACTGCGCCGAACAACAGGCGCAAGATGATCAGCATAATTGCAAAGAAGCCGCCCAGTATTGCCATGCTGAAACCGATAATGCTCAGCAAGCGTAGGGGAGTAGTGGTCATACAGGTGATCAAATCGAACATCAGATTGATCAGGCGCATGGTGCTGTATTTCGAGTCGCCGTGTTCACGCTCTGCATGCTGTACAACCACTTCTGTGGTGTGACGTGCGAAGCTGTTGGCGAGAATCGGGATGAAGGTGCTGCGTTCGCGGCAGGCAAGCATGGCGTCTACAACAGACCGGCGATAAGCCCGCAGCATGCAGCCGTAGTCACTCATGGCAACGCCAGTGGAGCGTTGAACCGCAACGTTAATCAGTCGCGAGGGCCAACGGCGCCAAGCAGAATCCTGACGATTACTGCGCACAGTACCGACTACGTCGTAACCCAGAGCTGCCTGTTCTACCAGGCGCGGAATTTCTTCCGGCGGGTTTTGCAGGTCAGCGTCGAGAGTGATGATTACATCGCCCTTGCACTGTTCAAAGCCGGCCATAATCGCGGCGTGTTGGCCATAGTTACGATTTAGGATCACGGCAACGATATGGCTGCCTTCGCGCTCAGAGGCGTCTTGCAGAATCTGCGCGGATTCGTCGCGGCTGCCGTCATCGACCAGCACAATCTCAAACCCATAAGGTAATTGGGCACAAGCGGCCTCGGTACGACGAAGCAGTTCAGGCAAGCTTTCTTCTTCGTTGTAGACCGGAATGACGATTGACACGAACTGAATCGGATAAGGTCTCAAAGGCTTTTTTCCAGAGTAGTTTCAATGGCGCTGGCGACTCGCTCGACGTCGTCGAGGCTCATGTCCGGGAACAGCGGGATTGAGCACAGACGTGTGGAGTTCCACTCGGTGTTGGGCAAATGAACATCCGGGAAACGTTGGCGGTAATAGGTGTGCATGTGGGTGGCGATAAAATGAATGCCGCTGCCGATATTCTGTTCCTGAAGGCCTTTCATGAAGGCTTCGCGGTCAATACCGCACTTCTCAGCGTCAATGCGCAGAATGAACAAGTGCCAAGCGTGTTGCTGTGGGTACTGCGGTACCTTCAGCGGCTGCACTGGCAAGCCAGACAGGCGTTTCAGGTAGGCCTGAGCCAGCACTTCACGCTTGACGTTGATCTCGTCAAGGCGCTGCAATTGGACCAGTGCGATAGCCGCATTCATGTCGGCCAGATTGTACTTAAAGCCTGGCTCGATAACCATTGCCTGCGGTTTGCGGCCATGGGTCATCCGGTCATAGGCATCAACGCCCAAGCCATGAAACTTGAGCGTGCGCACCCGATTGGCAAGCTTTTCGTCGTCGCTGACGAACATCGCGCCTTCGGCGCAGGTCATGTTTTTGATGGCGTGGAACGAGAAGATCGCCGTGCCTTTAGCGCCGACCGGGCGACCACGATAAACAGTGCCTGCCGCGTGGGCCGCGTCTTCAATCACGGTGATGCCGTGGCGATCAGCGAGGGCATACAGTGGATCAAGGTCATACGCAGCGCCAGCGTAATGCACCGGAATAATAGCTTTGGTGCGTGGCGTAATGGCCGCCTCGATGGCTGAGACATCACTCATAAGCGTATCGCGATCTACATCGACAAAAACTGGCGTAGCACCCAGCAAGCAAATCATGTTCGCGGTCGACACCCATGTTTGCGACGGCGTAATAACTTCGTCGCCTGGGCCAATGCCCAGCGCAAGCAGGGTAACGTGCATCGCCCCGGTGGCAGACGACAGCGCCACAGCATGACGGCTGCCCACGCGTTCGGCGAACTGGTGCTCAAGTTCCTGACTTTTTGGGCCGGTGGTAATCCATCCGGAGCGTAGCACCTGCTCTACGGCGGCTATTTCCTCGTCGCCAATACTTGGACGGGAAAACGGAAGGAAACTTTGATTCATGGGATCCTCTGGTGCAGAAAGGCATTGCGGCCGTACATGCAAGCCGTGCGCAATGCCCAGTGGTCAACTGTCTATTTGTTGAAAAACGAGGCTGTAATAACCATAGCGGTAACCGACCCTCGAAAATATCGGTGCAGTGAAGCATAGTTCGGCGCTGGTGAAAATTGCGTTTACATTCCTGGCCTTCGTGCACCGTACAAGTGTCGCCTGATTGGCCCCGTATTTATTGGGCTTTTCGGGTTTAAATCGGTTAAAGGAAACGAGGGTCTACTATTGCCCTTGTTCTAGATGTGCGTGTTTTGTTCGTGGTTTTCCTCCGCATACACTAACAGTTTGAACCTGAACAGTAACTGTCCGCGCAAGATTACAGGACGTTTAGCTTTTAGGGTGTAGTGTTCTACCGTCGGTTAGGTTGTTTTAACAATAGTTAAAATAGGTTTCCGGGTAGCGACTTAAAGCTATTTTTTCCGTTTTGTAGGCATTGCCGAGAACAGCGGCTCCGTTTGCTTGCCTTGCGGGCGCAGCGTCTTGAGCTTTACAGCTTGCGCCGCCATCACTGAATTGGCGACGACACGCTACGTCAGGTGCTTGGGGAGCTGGACTTGAGTGAGGCTAATTTGGGGCCAGTCAAGTAGATGAGAATTGATCTAGGGGGTGCATTCGCAGACAAGCCTGCGAATGACTTGGTTTTAGGGTTTTGAAACCGCCGTCCAACAATCAACCTTTGATAAAATCCCGAATCCGCTCGGCGGCTTCGACGCACTCAGTCAGCGGAGCGACCAATGCCATGCGCACTCGGCCGGCGCCTGGGTTAAAGCCGTCCACTTCCCGGGACAGATACGAGCCCGGCACCACGGTCACGTGTTCGGCGACAAACAGGTCGCGGCAAAACTCGGCATCGTCAGTCCCGACCTTCGGCCACAGGTAGAAACCTCCGTCCGGGCGTTGCACATCAAGCACAGGGGCAAGTATCGCCAATACCGCGTCGAACTTCTCGCGGTACAACGCCCGGTTGGCACAAACGTGCTCCTCGTCATTCCAGGCAGCAATGCTCGCCAATTGGGTTTGCACCGGCATCGCGCAGCCGTGGTAGGTCCGATACAGCAGAAATGCCTTAAGAATGTCTGCATCACCGGCCACGAAGCCTGAGCGCAACCCCGGCAGGTTTGAACGCTTAGACAAGCTGTGGAACACCACGCAGCGTTTGAAATCCTTGCGGCCCAGCGCCACGCAAGCGCTCAATAGACCAGCCGGCGGTGTCGCTTCGTCGAAATATAACTCGCTGTAGCACTCGTCCGCGGCAATCACGAAGTCGTGCTCGTCAGCCAGTGCGATCAGTTTCTTCAGTGTCTCCAGCGGGACCAGCGCCCCGGTCGGATTGCCGGGCGAGCACAGAAACAGAATTTGGCAGCGCTTCCAGATATCCGCAGAAACGGCGTCGAAATCCGGGTTGAAACCGTTCTCGGCCAGGCACGGCAGATAGTGCGGCTGGGCCCCGGCAAGGAACGCTGCGCCCTCATAGATTTGGTAGAACGGGTTGGGGCTGATCACCAAGCCGTCGTCGCTGCGGTTAACAACGGTTTGAGTGAATGCAAACAACGCTTCACGGGTACCGCTGACCGGCAACACGTTGCGCGCTGGATCAAGCCAGTCGGCAGGTATGCCAAAGCGTCGTTCGCACCAAGCCGTGATTGCTTCGCGCAACGCCGGGATGCCGAGCGTGGTCGGATAAACTGCCATCTGATCGAGATTGGCCGCCAGCGCTTCGGCGACGAACGTGGGTGAGCGATGTTTGGGTTCGCCAATGGACAGCGCAACCGGGCGCTTGTCGGGATTGGGAGTCACGCTGCCGAGCAGGACGCGGAGCTTTTCGAACGGGTAGGGCTGAAGCTGCTGTAGGGCGTTATTCATGGGCGCAAGGTCTCATAAGCGTGGCGCCCAAGGGGCGCTGTCGAGTCGAATCATAAAGGCGGGAGTCAGATACTGAGGCGCATCTCGCCGTGGGGTTCGTAACTGACGTTGAGCTGCTCGACGATGGCATCTTGCAACCGGATGCACAGTTCCGGGTCAGACAATGGTTGGTTGTTCGCGTCTGTAATAAAAAATACGTCTTCCACCCGCTCACCCAGCGTGGCAATTTTGGCGTTCTGCAACGACAGGTCGAAATCCAGAAAGATCTTGCCGATCCGTGCCAGCAAGCCGGGTCGATCCGGCGCGCTCAACTCCAGAATCGTCACCGGGCGCTGAGCGTCGGTAAGGATGGTGACCTGGGGTGCAAACGCAAAGTGCTTGAGCTGGCGCGGAACCCGGCGCTTGATGATGGTCGGGTAATCGTCCGGGTTGCGCAGGGCATCGGTCAGGCCTTCACGGATTTCTTTGATGCGTTGTGGGTTATCCCCAATCGAGCCGCCGTCGGTGTCGAGCACGATGTAGGTGTCGAGGGTGAACTGGCTGCTGGAAGTGATAACGCGGGCGTCATGAATGTTCAGGTTGAGCTGGTCCATGGCGGCCACGGTTACCGCAAAGAAATCATGTTGGTCAGGGGCGTAAATGAAAATCTGCGTGCCGCCTTCGAACTCGCGTTGGGTGGTTTCCCGGATAAGTACCAGAGGACCGCCGTCTGCCGGCTGCTGCAAAATAGCATCGCTGTGCCAGGCCACATCGCCTGCGGTATGGCGCAGGAAATAGTCGTCGCCTAGCTGAGACCAGAGCTGTTCAACATCGTCAGGGTCTGTGCCACTGCGCACCAGAATGTCCAAGGCTGCACTTTGGGTGCGACGGATCTGCTCTTCGCGGTCGACCGGATTTTCCAGGCCGCGACGCAAGGCTCGCTTGGTTTCGGTGTAAAGCTGGCGCAATAAGCTGGCGCGCCAAGAGTTCCAGAGTGTGGGGTTGGTTGCGTTGATGTCGGCCACGGTCAACACGTACAAATAGTCCAGGTGAACTTCATCACTGACAAGCAACCCGAAGTCATGAATGACCTGCGGGTCCGACAAGTCCTTGCGTTGGGCGGTGGTAGACATCACCAAGTGATTTTGTACCAACCAGACGATCAGGCGAGTGTCCCAGGCCGGCAGGTGATGACGTTGACCAAATGCTTGGGCGTCCACTGCACCTAATTCCGAGTGATCGCCGCCACGGCCTTTGCCAATGTCGTGATACAAACCGGCCAAGTAGATAAGTTCGGGTTTGGGCAGTTTGCCCATGATTTTGCTAGCGAGCTGAAACTTGTCCGAGGACTGTGTGTATTGCAGCTTGCGCAAGTGCTTGATCAGGTTAAGGGTGTGGGCATCGACCGTATAGATGTGGAACAGGTCGTGCTGCATCTGGCCAACAATATGGCCAAACTCGGGCAGGTACAGGCCGAGAATGCCATAACGGTTCATCCGCCGAAGGTTGCGGTGGATACCGAATTCACACTTGAACAGCTCAATGAAAAGGCTAGTGATGCGAATGTCGTGGCGGAACTCGTCGTTAATCAAATACCGGTTTTCGCGCAACAAGCGAATGGTGTCGGCGCGAACCCCTTTTATATCCGGGTGTTGAGCCAAGAGCACAAAGATTTCAATCATCGCAAACGGCGTGCGCGCGAACACGTTCGGGTGAGTCGCTTCGATGTAGCCGTCGTGCAACTGGAATCTTGAGTTGATCGGCTGGGTATTGCCGCTTTCGTCCGGCGAAAGAATGACTTCTTCAAAGTGCTGAATGATCAGCTCGCTGAGTTGAGCGATGCTGATCACCACGCGGTAATACTGCTGCATGAAGCGTTCGATGGCTAATTTGGCGTCGCTGTCTTCGTAGCCGAGGAGACCGGCGATACTGCCTTGATGATCGAACAGCAACCGGTCCTCTGAACGCCCAGCTAGCATGTGCAGTGCGTAACGTACTTTCCACAAGAATTCTTGGGACGAGGCGAGCAATTTATTTTCGCTTTCCAGCAAAAAGCCTTCGCCTGCCAGCGCGTGCAGATTCAAGGTGCCGTACTGGCGGCGGGCTACCCAAAGAATCGTCTGAATATCACGCAGGCCGCCGGGCGAACCTTTGACGTTCGGTTCGAGGTTGTATTCGGTGTCGTTGTACTTGTGATGGCGAGTCTTCTGCTCGGCGCGTTTGGCCAGAAAGAATTCTTTGCTCGGCCACATTCTTTCGGGGCTGGTGACCTCTAGCATTCGTCGACGCAGGCGTTCAGGTCCGGCAATCGTCCGGCTTTCCATCAGATTGGTAATGACGGTTAGATCGGCCAGCGCTTCTTGGGCGCATTCGTCTACCGAGCGGACGCTCTGGCCCACTTCCAAACCAATGTCCCACAGCAGCGTAAGAAAGCGCTCTATTGGCTCGCGAAAAATTTCATGGTCGGCGCTGTCGAGCAAAATCAGCAGGTCGATGTCCGAATACGGGTGCAGCTCACCGCGACCGTAACCGCCCACTGCCAGCAGCGCGATATCGGCTTCTTCGCTCCAGTCGAAGTGGTCCCAAGCCTGTTGCAGGATGTTGTCGACGAACCAGGCGCGGTCCTCGATCAGGCGCCGAATCTCGCGACCCGAACGGAAGCGCGCGTCAAGTACCTCGCGGGCCTGACGAATGGCTTTTTTGAAAGCGGCAATGGGGCTTGCTTTCAACGCCAGTTCGGCCTGGAACTGGCCGCGGTCGAATAACTCTGGATCCACCTGCGGCATCGAGCAGCTTTCCTTATATTGATCTGGCCAGTTCAATCGACAAACTTTAGAAGAGTTATTTACGCTAATGCCGATGTTCGAGCGATAGTGTCATCGCTACGCAGCGTAAAGATTTCGTAGCCGTCGGCGGTCACCAAAATAGTGTGTTCCCATTGAGCGGACAGCTTGCGATCCTTGGTTATCGCGGTCCAGCCGTCGCCCAGCAGCCGTGTTTCGGCGCGGCCTTGATTGATCATCGGTTCAATGGTGAAGGTCATCCCTTCCTTTAGTTCCATGCCGGTGCCAGCGCGGCCATAATGCAATACTTGCGGTTCTTCATGGAAGACCGTGCCGATGCCGTGGCCGCAGTATTCACGGACCACAGAAAAGCCGTTCTTTTCAGCGTGCTTCTGAATGACTTCACCAATGTCGCCAAGACGAGCACCTGGACGCACTACCTCAATGCCTTTGTACATGCATTCCTGGGTGATCTTCGACAGACGCTCGGCCCATTCAGGCACTTTGCCGACGTGGAACATTTTGCTGGTATCGCCGTGGTAGCCATCCTTGATAACGGTAATGTCGATGTTCAGTACATCGCCATCCTTGAGCGGCTTCTCATTAGGAATGCCGTGGCATACGACGTGGTTGATCGAGGTGCAAATGGATTTGGGAAAGCCTTTGTAGTTCAGGGGCGCCGGGATCGCCTTCTGCTCATTAACGATAAAATCATGGCAAATGCGGTCCAGTTCGTCGGTGGTCACGCCAGGTTTGACATAGTTACCGATCATTTCCAGTACGTCGGCAGCCAAGCGGCCGGCGACGCGCATTTTTTCGATGTCCTCGTGAGTTTTGATGGTGACAGTCATAGAATTCTCTCGGCGCGACAGAGCGCGGCTCAGCGGGTAAAGACGCGATTCTAACAGAGCGCTAGGTCCGAGGTGATCATCGCTTTTCCTCACCCTAAAAAAGGAGCCGGTCGCAGCGGCCTGGCTGCCCCTGCAGAGCACGTTTTCCGCGGCGTATATTTCGGGTTTCGTTGTCCGGCCTTTTATGATATAAAATGCGCCGCTTTACGGGGTATGCCCCGAGAGCTTAAACCCACACACGTGTCGACACGATGACCTGGGTGCCCTCAGCTTGAAGCTGTTGGTTGGTCATTGGGATACGTGGAGGCCTAACCCGACTTATCAAGGAACTATCATGTCCCAAGTCAATATGCGCGATATGCTGAAAGCCGGTGTCCACTTCGGTCACCAAACCCGTTACTGGAATCCGAAAATGGGTAAGTACATTTTCGGCGCACGTAACAAGATCCACATCATCAACCTTGAAAAAACACTGCCTATGTTCAACGAAGCTTTGGCTTTTGTTGAAAAACTGGCTTCGGGCAAAAACAAGATTCTGTTTGTCGGCACCAAACGTTCCGCTGGCAAGATCGTCGCTGAAGAAGCTGCCCGTTGCGGTTCGCCGTATGTGGATCACCGCTGGTTAGGCGGCATGCTGACCAACTTCAAAACCATCCGTGCCTCCATCAAGCGTCTTCGTGATCTTGAAATTCAGGCAGAAGACGGCACGTTCACCAAGCTGACCAAGAAAGAGGCGCTGATGCGTACTCGCGATCTGGAAAAGCTGGACCGTAGCCTGGGTGGTATCAAGGACATGGGTGGTCTTCCTGACGCACTGTTCGTCATCGACGTTGATCACGAGCGCATCGCGATCACCGAAGCCAACAAACTGGGTATCCCGGTTATCGGCGTAGTCGACACCAACAGCAGCCCTGAAGGTGTTGACTACATCATCCCAGGTAACGATGACGCGATTCGCGCTATTCAGTTGTACATGGGCTCGATGGCTGATGCAGTTATCCGTGGTCGTAACAATGCTAATGGCGGCACCGACGTATTCGTCGAAGAGGCTCCAGCAGCAGCAGTAGTAGAAGGCTGAGTAGCAAACGCCTAGCGTTTACTCAGTACGCGAAAAGGGGGCTTAGCCCCCTTTTTGCCACCTCGAAAACCCTGTTGGCGCCGCCCGCAGTCATGAGCCGCAGCCAGCAATAGTTTTCAAGAATTTGAACGCCCGTCCGTTCGGGTGGAATGGTTTAAGACCTATCCAAGAGGAATTTTGAAATGGCAGAAGTTACTGCAGCGTTGGTTAAAGAACTGCGCGAGCGCACCGGCGAAGGCATGATGGATTGCAAAAAAGCCTTGACTAAGGCTGACGGCGACATCGAAAAAGCCATCGACGACATGCGCGCATCCGGTGCGATCAAAGCCGCCAAAAAGGCAGGTAACATCGCTGCTGAAGGCTCGATCAGCATCAAGGATGACGGCAAAGCCGCTGTTATCGTTGAAGTCAACTCGCAGACCGACTTCCTCGCTCTACAGGACGACTTCAAGGCGTTCGTCGCTGCCAGTGTAGAAAAAGCATTCACTGACAAACTGACTGACGTTGCTCCACTGATCGCCGCTCAAGAGCCTGATCGTTTGGTACTAGTAGGTAAAGTAGGCGAGAACGTTAACATTCGCCGTCTGGCACGTATTGAAGGTGATGTTGTAGGTTCGTACCTGCACGGCAACAAGATCGGTGTTGTTGTTGCCTTGAAAGGCGGAAGCGTCGAGCTGGCTAAAGACATTGCCATGCATGTTGCTGCGAGTGCTCCCGAGTTCTTGCTGCCTACCGAAGTGTCCGCTGAAGCCATTGAACGCGAGAAAGGTGTGTTCATGACCCTCAACGAAGACAAGATCAAAGGCAAGCCACCTGAAATCGTTGAAAAAATGGTTGCCGGTCGTATCAGCAAGTTCCTCGCTGAAGCCAGCTTGGTCAATCAGCCATTCGTGAAAAACCCTGAGCTGACCGTTGGCGCATTGGCCAAGCAGGGCGGCGCTGAAATCGTTTCCTTTACTCGCTTTGCAGTGGGTGAAGGCATCGAGAAGCCAGTTGACAACTTTGCTGAGGAAGTTGCCGCACAGGTTGCTGCAAGCAAGAAGTAAGGCGGCTTTTAACTGTCGCCAAGAAGAGGCTGCCCGCTTACGCGCGCAGCCTCTTCTTCAAATAGGTAAAACGAATTTGTTTTCCTTGAGGAAGTGGCTTACAAGGCTGCATCCCCTCTGACGCTGTCACAGCGTCAACTAGAGTTAGCACAGGCTGAAAACAGCCCGCACAGAATTTTTTTAAAACGCGGCAGGAGAGATTCGCAATGGCTCAGCAGGGCAGTGGTTATCAGGCTCGCTATAAACGCATTCTACTCAAGCTTAGCGGCGAGGCCCTGATGGGCTCGGAAGAGTTCGGCATCGACCCGAAAGTCCTGGATCGCATGGCCCTTGAAGTTGGCCAGTTAGTTGGTATCGGCGTGCAAGTCGGTCTCGTAATTGGCGGCGGTAACCTTTTCCGTGGGGCGGCCTTAAGTGCTGCCGGTATGGATCGAGTCACAGGGGACCACATGGGCATGCTGGCCACTGTGATGAACGCTTTGGCCATGCGCGATGCGCTGGAACGTGCCAATATTTCAGCCATCGTGATGTCCGCTATTTCTATGGTTGGCGTGACGGATCATTACGATCGTCGCAAAGCCATGCGCCACCTCAATGCCAAAGACGTTGTGATTTTTGCTGCCGGTACCGGTAACCCTTTTTTCACTACCGATTCGGCAGCCTGTCTGCGAGCAATCGAAATTGACGCAGACGTAGTGCTCAAAGCGACTAAGGTCGATGGCGTTTACACTGCAGATCCGTTCAAAGACCCGCATGCCGAGAAGTTCGATCATCTGACCTACGATGAAGTGCTGGATCGTAAGCTGGGCGTGATGGATCTGACGGCCATATGCCTGTGCCGTGACCACAAGATGCCGTTGCGCGTATTTAACATGAATAAGCCCGGCGCCCTGCTGAATATTGTGCACGGCGGCGCTGAGGGAACTCTGATCGAGGAAGGCCAACAATGATCAATGAAATCAAGAAAGATGCCCAAGCCCGTATGCAGAAGAGCCTTGAGTCTCTGGCTCATGCATTCAGTCGTATTCGTACTGGCCAGGCCCACCCAAGTATTCTCGGTGGGGTGATGGTGCCTTACTACGGTGCAGATACTCCGCTGAATCAGGTGGCGAACGTTACGGTCAAAGATTCACGCACCCTGCAAGTCGTTGCGTTTGAACGCAACATGTTGGGAGCCGTTGACAAAGCGATTCAAAGTTCAGGGTTAGGTTTCAACCCAACGAACCTGGGCGAGTTGTTGCTGATCTCCATGCCTGCCCTGACCGAAGAGACCCGCAAGGGTTTCACCAAGCAAGCACGCGATGCAGCGGAAGATGCTCGGGTGGCGGTGCGCAACATTCGTCGAGATTCGCTGAGTCAGTTCAAGGATCTTATTAAAGAGAAAGAAATCAGCGAAGACGAAGAACGTCGTGCCGCTGATGACATCCAAAAGTTGACCGACAAGTTTGTGGCGGATATCGAAACCGCTGTGAAACAAAAAGAAGCGGACCTGATGGCCGTATAAAGGGTCAGTGCGTTTTTATGGATAAGACCAAACAGGCTTTACTGTCATCGATACCGCGACATGTCGCGATTATCATGGATGGTAATAATCGTTGGGCGAAGAAGCGTCTTTTACCCGGTATCGCCGGGCACAAAGCTGGCGTAGACGCCGTTCGTGCGGTCATTGAGGTTTGCGCTGAAGCCAAGGTCGAAGTATTGACCTTGTTCGCTTTTTCCAGTGAGAACTGGCAGCGCCCGGCCGAAGAAGTCGGGGCTTTGATGGAGCTTTTTTTCACCGCCTTGCGCCGTGAGACACGGCGCCTGAACGATAACTCCATCAGCCTGCGAATTATCGGAGATCGTTCTCGGTTCCACCCCGAGCTGCAGGCTGCTATGCGCGAAGCTGAATTGCAGACTGCCGGCAACGATCGTTTTGTGCTGCAAATTGCGGCCAATTACGGTGGGCAATGGGATATCGCTCAGGCGGCGCAGCGCCTTGCTCGCGAGGTTCAAGCCGGGCATCTTCAGCCGCAAGACATCACGCCGGAACTGTTGCAAACCTGTTTGGCAACCGGCGATTTGCCGTTGCCGGATTTATGCATCCGTACCGGTGGCGAACATCGCATCAGCAATTTTTTACTTTGGCAGCTTGCCTACTCAGAACTGTATTTCTCCGACCTGTTTTGGCCGGACTTCAAGCACGATGCCATGCGCACGGCACTGGCAGATTTTGCTTCCCGCCAACGTCGCTTCGGTAAAACGAGTGAGCAAATAGAAGCTGGAGCCCGGGCTTAATGTTGAAACAACGAATAATCACAGCGCTGATCCTATTGCCTATTGCCTTGTTTGGCTTTTTTCTCCTCGAAGGTACGAGTTTTGCGGTGTTCATCGGTGTGGTTGTGACACTGGGTGCTTGGGAATGGGCACGTTTGGCAGGGTTTACCGCTCAGGTCGCTCGAATCATTTACGCGGCTTTGATCGCTGCATTGTTATGGCTTATGTACGTATTGCCGGATCTGGCGCCTTGGGTTCTGGGTGCTGCAGTTCTATGGTGGCTATTGGCAACGTTCCTTGTGTTGACCTTCCCTGAGACCAGTCGTCATTGGTCTAGCGCGGCCTGCAAGTTGGTGATCGGTTTATTGATACTGCTGCCGGCCTGGCAGGGACTGGTACTGATCAAGCAGTGGGAACTGGGTAACTGGTTGATCCTGTCAGTCATGGTACTGGTCTGGGGCGCAGATATCGGTGCGTATTTTTCAGGCAAGGCCTTCGGCAAGCGCAAGCTAGCGGCGAAAGTCAGCCCAGGCAAGAGTTGGGAGGGATTGTTTGGCGGCTTACTTGCCAGTTTATTGATCACCACTGTCGTTGGTATCTTTCGCGGTTGGTCCGGCTCGCAGTTTGCCCTTGGTTTGCTTGGCGCTGCCGTAGTGGTACTGATTTCGGTGGTCGGTGATTTGACCGAAAGCATGTTCAAGCGTCAGTCCGGGGTCAAAGACAGCAGTAACCTGCTTCCCGGCCACGGCGGGGTACTGGATCGAATTGACAGTTTGACGGCCGCTATTCCAGTTTTTGCGGTGCTGCTCTGGTCCGCTAACTGGGGTGTGATGTGAAAAAGCTTCAACAGATCACCGTGCTGGGTGCCACCGGCTCGGTGGGCCTTAGCACGCTGGACGTTATTGCTCGCCATCCGGATCTCTATCAGGTGTTCGCTCTAACAGGCTTCAGCCGATTGAAAGAGCTGCTTGCGCTGTGCGTGCTCCATTCTCCACGGTTTGCTGTGGTCCCGCAGTTGCACTTGGCACGCGGGCTACAGGATGCCTTAGCGGCAGCTGGTCTCGATACACGAGTGCTGGTGGGAGAGGATGGTCTCTGTGAGGTCGCAGCTCACCCACAAGTTGATACGGTGCTGGCAGCCATTGTTGGCGCAGCTGGGTTGCGTCCGACGTTGGCAGCGGTAGAGACGGGCAAGAAGGTTTTACTCGCTAACAAAGAAGCCTTGGTTATGTCTGGTGCTCTGTTCATGCAGGCGGTGCGTCGTAGCGGCGCCGTGCTGTTGCCGATAGACAGTGAACACAACGCTATTTTTCAATGCTTGCCTGCTGACTGTTCCAGTGGTTTGGGCGCGGTCGGCGTACGCCGTATCCTACTGACCGCATCTGGTGGTCCTTTTCGTGAAACGCCTCTGGCAGAGCTGATGAGCGTTTCACCTGAGCAGGCGTGTGCTCATCCAAATTGGTCGATGGGGCGCAAGATTTCTGTAGACTCCGCAACCATGATGAACAAAGGGCTCGAATTGATTGAGGCCTGTTGGTTGTTCGATGCCCGGCCTAGCCAGATTGAAGTAGTGATCCATCCGCAAAGTGTCATCCACTCCATGGTTGATTATGTGGATGGTTCGGTGTTGGCTCAGTTGGGCAACCCTGACATGCGCACGCCGATTGCCCATGCTTTGGCTTGGCCGCAGCGGATTGATTCAGGTGTGGCGCCGCTTAATCTATTCAGCATCGCGCGTTTGGATTTTCAAGCGCCGGATGAAGATCGATTTCCGTGTCTTCGTTTAGCCAGGCAAGCGGCAGATGCCGGTAATAGCGCGCCGGCTGTGCTAAACGCAGCCAATGAAGTTGCAGTGGAAGCATTTCTTGATCGACGCATCCGCTACCCCGAGATCGCGAGTATCATTGACGAGGTTTTGAATCTTGAACCCGTCATCGCAGTTTCAGAATTGGATGAAGTGTTCGAGATTAATTCGAAAGCTCGCGCTTTGGCTGAGCATTGGCTCACTCGTAGCGGGCGATAAAGGCAATTGGCTACAGGTACAGTTCGGCACGGAGGAAGTTGATGAGCGCGCTCTATATGATTGTTGGCACCCTGGTCGCACTAGGCGTGCTGGTGACCTTTCACGAATTTGGCCACTTTTGGGTAGCCCGGCGTTGTGGCGTCAAAGTTTTGCGTTTCTCGGTAGGATTTGGCATGCCGCTTCTTCGTTGGCATGACCGTAAAGGCACTGAATATGTGTTAGCTGCCATTCCCTTGGGCGGCTATGTAAAAATGCTCGATGAGCGCGAAGGCGAAGTGCCCCCGGATTTAGTCCACCAATCGTTCAATCGTAAAACCGTTTATCAGCGTATTGCCATCGTTATTGCCGGGCCGGCTGCGAACTTTTTGTTGGCTATTGTGTTTTTCTGGTTTTTGGCAATGCTTGGTAGCCAGCAAGTACGTCCGGTCATCGGCGGGGTTGAGTCAGGCAGTCTTGCGGACAAAGCTGGTTTGAGTTCGGGGCAAGAAATCGTTGCGGTCGATGGCGAGCCGACCTCGGGCTGGGCTGCCGTTAATCTACAGCTGGTGCGGCGCCTGGGTGAAAGCGGAGTTATCGCTTTGCAAGTACACGAGCAGGGCTCGACCGTTGATTCTCCGCACCAATTGACGCTAAATAATTGGCTTAAAGGTGCCGATGAGCCGGACCCGATTCGTTCGTTGGGTATTCGACCTTGGCGTCCAGCGTTGGCGCCGGTGTTGGCGGAGTTGGATCCGAAAGGCCCGGCGCAAGCCGCTGGTCTGAAGACTGGCGACCTTCTCCTGGCGATCGACGAGCAACCTGTGAGTGATTGGCAGCAAGTGGTTGATTCGGTTCGTCTGAAACCGGAGGGAAAGATTTCCCTGCGTATTGAACGTGATGGTGCGCAATTAGAACTACCTGTGACGCTGGCTACTAAAGGCGACGGTAAGGCTACGACCGGCTATCTCGGGGCTGGCGTCAAAGGTGTCGATTGGCCACCGGAGATGTTGCGTGAGGTTAGATTCGGGCCTGTGGCCGCTATTGGTGAGGGCGTCAGGCGCACTTGGACCATGAGCGTGTTGACCCTTGATTCGCTGAGAAAAATGTTGTTCGGCGAGCTATCTGTAAAAAACTTGAGCGGACCGATAACCATTGCTAAAGTGGCGGGCGCTTCGGCCCAGTCGGGGGTAGGTGATTTTATAAATTTCCTCGCCTATCTGAGCATTAGCCTAGGGGTTCTCAATTTGTTGCCTATTCCAGTATTGGATGGGGGGCATCTATTGTTCTACCTGGTCGAGTGGGCGCGGGGTCGCCCATTGTCTGATCGGGTGCAGGGTTGGGGGGTTCAGATCGGGATTAGCTTAGTGGTCGGGGTAATGCTACTCGCCTTGGTCAACGATCTGGGTCGACTATAAAGCTTCGCTGTGTTGCGAATCTGCCGCATTTTGCGGCAGTTTGTTTATTGCCAGTTGGAATAAGAAAGGACTTCATGAAACGTCTGCTGCTAACTGCGGTTCTTGCCGTACTGATGATCGCCGAAGTTCACGCCGAGTCCTTCACTATCTCCGATATCCGTGTCAATGGCCTCCAGCGGGTCTCCGCTGGCAGCGTCTTTGGCGCCTTGCCGCTGAACGTCGGCGAGTCTGCGGATGATCGTCGTCTGGTGGATGCTACTCGTGCGTTGTTCAAAACCGGGTTCTTTCAAGATATCCAACTGGGCCGTGACGGCAATGTTCTGGTCATCACGGTGGTCGAGCGGCCGTCTGTTTCGAGTATCGAAATCGACGGCAACAAGGCGATTACCACTGAAGACCTGATGAAAGGGCTTAAACAGTCCGGTCTGGCCGAAGGAGAAATCTTTCAGCGTGCGACGCTTGAGGGCGTACGTAACGAACTACAACGTCAATACGTTGCCCAGGGTCGTTACTCGGCAGAAGTTTCTACCGAAGTCGTACCTCAACCTCGTAACCGAGTGGGCCTGAAGATCAACATCAATGAAGGCGCGGTTGCTGCGATTCAGCACATCAACGTCGTCGGCAATAGCGTCTTCCCTGACGAAGACTTGATCGGGCTTTTCGAGCTTAAGACTACCAATTGGCTGTCATTCTTCAAAAACGACGACAAATACGCTAGGGAAAAGCTTTCTGGCGACTTGGAGCGTCTGCGTTCGTATTATCTCGATCGCGGCTATATCAATATGGATATCGCTTCGACGCAGGTTTCTATCACGCCTGACAAAAAGAGCGTGTACATCACGGTTAACGTGAACGAAGGCGAAAAATATACGGTCAAGTCAGTCAAACTGAGCGGTGACCTGAAAGTGCCTGAAGATCAGGTCAAGGCGCTGTTGCTGGTCAAACCTGGTCAGGTGTTCTCGCGCAAGGTCATGACCACAACGTCCGAGCTGATCACTCGTCGCTTGGGTAACGAAGGCTATACGTTCGCTAACGTTAACGGCGTACCGACCCCGAACAACGAAGATCACACCGTCGACATTCTGTTTGCCGTCGATCCAGGCAAGCGAGCTTACGTCAACCGTATCAACTTCCGTGGTAACACCAAATCCGCGGATGAAGTGCTGCGACGTGAAATGCGTCAGATGGAAGGCGGCTGGGCTTCGACCTACCTGATCGACCAATCGAAAACCCGCTTGAATCGCCTCGGCTTCTTTAAAGAAGTAAACGTGGAAACGCCGGCAGTACCGGGCACTGATGATCAAGTTGACGTTAACTACGCCGTTGAAGAGCAGGCTTCCGGCTCAGTGACGGCGAGCGTCGGTTTCGCTCAAAGCGCGGGTTTAATCCTGGGCGGCTCAATCAGTCAGAACAACTTCCTAGGTACAGGCAACAAAGTCAGCATCGGTCTGACGAAAAGCCAATACCAAACACGTTATAACTTCGGTTACGTCAACCCCTATTTCACCCCCGATGGCGTTAGCTTGGGCTATAACGCATTTTATCGCACCACCGACTACAAAAACCTCAGCGTAGATGTCGCCAGCTATGCGGTAGACAGCCTGGGTGCAGGTGTCAGTCTTGGCTACCCAATTGACGAAACGTCGCGTCTGACGTTCGGCTTGACCGTGCAACAGGACGAAATCAAGACGGGTGTTTATACCGTTGACGAGATTTTCGATTTCGTTAACCGGCAGGGCAACAAATACCTTAACTTCAAGGCATCCGCTGGCTGGTCCGAGTCAACCCTAAACAAAGGTGTCTTGGCTACCCGCGGGCATTCTCAAAGTCTGGTCTTTGAAACAACCACGCCAGGCAGCGATCTGTCTTTCTTTAAACTGGATTACCGAGCTCAGTATTTTCACCCGCTGACTGACAACTACACCCTGCGTCTGCACACGGAACTGGGGTATGGCGACGGTTTTGGTTCGACCTCCGGTCTTCCATTCTATGAGAACTACTACGGTGGTGGTTTCAACTCGGTGCGCGGTTTCAAGGACAGCAGTCTCGGTCCTCGCAGCACCCCGAGTCGTGGTGAATCTGTGACCGGCAACGCCGGAACCCAGGTTGATCCAGATGGGAAGGCGCTTCCTTTCGGCGGTAACTTGCTGGTTCAGGGGGGCGTAGAGGTGATGTTCCCTCTGCCATTTATCAAGGATCAGAAGTCGTTGCGTACGTCGCTATTCTGGGACGTAGGTAACGTATTCGATACAAACTGTGGTTCGTCTGGCAGCAACACTATCGCAGCCTCAAATGTGAAAACTAAATGCGACAGCGTCGGCCTCGCTGGCTTGGCAAGTTCTGTCGGTGTAGGCGTCACGTGGGTAACCGCGCTGGGTCCGTTGAGTTTCGCCTTGGCTGTTCCGGTCAAGACACCGAATAACGCAGACACCCAGATTTTCCAATTTTCCCTCGGTCAGACCTTTTAATCGTCTGATCAATGATAATGACAACAGATTTTGTAGGAGTGCATCGTGCGTAAGTTGACCCAACTGGTTCTTTTGGCTACCGCCTTGATAGCGACCCCAGCATTCGCTGAAATGAAAATTGCTGTTCTGAATTATCAAATGGCATTGCTCGAGTCAGACGCTGCAAAGAAATATGCTGTGGATGCCGAGAAGAAATTCGGTCCACAACTGACCAAGCTGAAAAGCCTTGAGAGCAGTGCCAAGGGTATTCAGGATCGCCTTGTTAGCGGCGGTGACAAGATGGCGCAACCTGAGCGCGAGCGCCTTGAGCTTGAATTCAAGCAAAAGGCTCGAGATTTTCAGTTTCAATCCAAAGAGCTTAACGAAGCCAAGGCCGTTGCTGACCGCGAAATGCTCAAGCAATTGAAGCCAAAGCTTGATCAGGCGGTAGAAGAGGTTATCAAGAAAGGAGCCTTTGATCTGGTGTTCGAGCGCGGTGCCGTGATTGATGTCAAACCTCAGTACGACGTCACTCGGCAAGTCATCGAGCGCATGAATCAGCTGAAGTAATCATGACCGTAACCATCAAACTCGGCCAATTGGCCGAGTTCCTCGGCGCCACGTTACGTGGCTCTGCGGATAGGGACATCACCGGGCTAGCCACTTTGCAAGAGGCTGGCCCTGGTCAGGTAAGTTTTTTGGCCAATCCTCAATACCGAAAATTCCTTGCTGTTACCCATGCAGCCGCCCTGTTGCTTAAACCGGCTGATGCAGAGGGTTTTGCAGGTGATGCGTTACTGGTGCCAGATCCTTATCTGGCTTACGCAAAGATATCCCATTTATTCGACCCGAAACCCAAGGCTATGCCGGGGGTTCATTCGTCCGCAGTGATTGCTGCGGATGCTCAGGTTGATCCTACCGCCAGTATCGGTGCGTTCGCCGTTATCGAAAGTGGTGCCCGTATCGCCGCAGACGTAACTGTAGGGGCCCACTGTTTTGTCGGCGTTCGCAGCGAAATAGGCGAAGGCGGGTGGTTAGCACCACGGGTCACGCTCTATCACGATGTACGCATAGGCAAGCGAGTTGTAATTCAGTCTGGCGCAGTACTGGGTGGTGAAGGCTTCGGCTTTGCCAATGACAAAGGCATTTGGCAGAAAATCGCGCAGGTCGGCGGTGTTTTGATCGGTGATGACGTTGAGATCGGCGTAAATACCGCTGTCGATCGGGGTGCCCTGGCCGACACGGTTATCGGCAATGGCGTCAAGCTGGATAACCAGATCCAGATCGCCCATAACGTGCAAGTTGGCGATCACACGGCCATGGCGGCATGTGTCGGAATCTCGGGAAGCACGAAAATTGGTAAGCATTGCACCATTGCCGGCGGTGTAGGCATGGTTGGGCACATCGAAGTCTGTGATGGGGTATTTGTCACGGGGATGACCATGGTGACCCGTTCGATCACCGAACCCGGCGCTTATTCTTCGGGGACTGCGATGCAGCCTGCTGCGGAATGGCGCAAGAGCGCGGCGCGTATTCGTCAGTTGGATGACATGTCGCGGCGCTTGCAGCATCTGGAAAAGGTTGTTGAGGCAGTGACCTCGGGCGGTAAAGCTACATCTGATGGCTGATAACTTTTTTATATCAAGCGTGCACAGCCGATAAACTGCCTCCTTGATTTGCAAGAGGAGTGCCGCGCGTTATCCGCGCACTCCCCATCTTTACTACAGGCTTCCCCCGAAATGATGGACATCAACGAGATTCGCGAATACCTGCCTCACCGTTACCCGTTCCTGCTGGTGGATCGGGTAGTCGAGTTGAATGTCGAGGCCAAAAGCATTCGTGCCTATAAGAATGTCAGCATTAATGAGCCTTTTTTCAACGGTCACTTTCCCCAGCATCCTATTATGCCGGGTGTATTGATCATTGAAGCAATGGCTCAAGCTGCCGGCATCCTTGGTTTTAAAATGCTCGATGTGAAGCCATCCGACGGCACGCTTTATTATTTCGTGGGCTCTGACAAATTGCGGTTCCGGCAGCCAGTCTTGCCCGGCGATCAGTTGATTCTTGAAGCTACGTTTATTAGCTGCAAGCGTCAGATCTGGAAATTTCAATGCCAGGCTTCGGTCGACGGCAAGCCGGTTTGCTCCGCAGAAATCATCTGCGCGGAACGTAAACTATGAGTTTGATTGACTCTCGCGCAATCATCGATCCGACGGCCATTCTGGCCGACGACGTAGAGATCGGCCCTTGGTCGATCGTCGGACCTGGTGTGGAAATTGGCGAGGGTACAATCGTTGGGCCACATGTGATTCTCAAAGGCCCTACGAAGATCGGCAAACACAACCATATCTATCAGTTTTCATCGATAGGTGAGGACACGCCTGATCTCAAATATAAAGGCGAAGAGACGCGCTTGGTCATCGGCGATCACAATGTCATTCGCGAAGGTGTAACAATCCATCGCGGAACTATTCAAGATCGAGCGGAGACCACGTTAGGTGATCACAACTTGATCATGGCCTATGTGCATATCGGCCACGACAGCGTCATCGGCAATCATTGCATTCTGGTCAACAACACTGCGTTGGCGGGTCATGTGCATGTTAATGATTGGGCGATTCTGTCTGGTTTCACGCTTGTGCATCAGTTTTGCCATATCGGTGCCCACAGTTTTTCAGGTATGGGCACCGCGATTGGCAAGGATGTCCCCGCGTTCGTGACTGTGTTCGGCAACCCTGCGCAGGCACGTAGCATGAACTTCGAAGGTATGCGTCGTCGTGGGTTCAGTGAAGAGGCTATCCACGCGCTACGCCGAGCCTACAAAGTTGTCTATCGCCAAAGCCTGACGGTTGATCAGGCTATCGCTGAGCTGGCCGAGCCAGCCGCGCTGTTTCCTGAAGTCGCAGTATTTCTTGAGTCCATTCAAACGTCGACCCGTGGCATAACTCGCTAATGAATTCGTTGATGATCAAGACACTGCGTGTTGCGCTGGTTGCAGGCGAAGCGTCCGGAGATATTCTTGGGGCAGGCTTGATGCGTGCGCTCAAGGCGCGGCACCCCGATGTCGAGTTCATCGGCGTTGGCGGTCCCCTGATGCAGGCCGAGGGTTTAGTGTCTTATTTTCCGATGGAGCGGTTGTCGGTGATGGGGCTGATTGAGGTCCTTGGCCGACTTAAGGAGCTGCTGGCTAAACGTAAGCAACTGATCCAAACGTTGATCAGCGAAAAGCCCGACGTGTTCATCGGCATCGATGCCCCGGACTTCAACCTCACTATCGAACTCAAGTTGCGCCGTGCCGGTATAAAGACCGTGCACTACGTCAGCCCATCGGTATGGGCGTGGCGGCAAAAGCGCGTATTGAAGATCCGCGAAGGCTGCGATTTGATGCTGACGCTGCTACCGTTTGAAGCGCGCTTTTACGAAGAGAAGGGTGTGCCGGTGCGGTTTGTCGGCCACCCATTGGCCGACACCATCCCGCTGGAATCAGATCGTGCGGCTGCTCGTGCAGTATTGGGCTTGCCAGATGGCGTTGTGATTGCGC
This sequence comes from Pseudomonas sp. 10S5, assembly GCF_035019745.1. NCBI lineage: Bacteria > Pseudomonadati > Pseudomonadota > Gammaproteobacteria > Pseudomonadales > Pseudomonadaceae > Pseudomonas > Pseudomonas sp. 10S5. The sequence goes on along the minus strand of NZ_JASJVL010000006.1, from coordinate 56,974 downwards.
TGATGCCAGGCAGTCGGGGCGCAGAAGTCGGTAAGCTAGGCGGCCTGTTTTTCGACGCCGCCGAGCGCCTGATGTTACTGCGCCCAGGTATCCGGTTTGTGCTGCCCTGCGCAAGCCCCCAGCGACGCATTCAGATCGAGACCTTGCTGCAAGGACGCGACCTTCCCGTTCTGCTGCTTGATGGTCTGTCGCACCTTGCACTCGCTGCCTGCGATGCGGTGTTGATCGCCTCAGGCACTGCGACACTTGAAGCGCTGCTGTACAAACGACCAATGGTGGTTGCCTATCGTTTGGCACCGATTACCTTTTGGATACTCAAGCGTCTGGTGAAAAGCCCTTACGTCTCGCTGCCTAACCTGCTTGCACAGCGTTTGCTGGTCCCTGAGTTATTACAGGAAGCTGCGACCGCCGAGACCCTCGCGCAAACCTTGCTGCCGTTGCTTGAAAGTGGCGAAGTGCAAACGCAGGGCTTCGATGAGATTCACCGGACCTTACGCCGCGACGCCTCCAATCAGGCCGCCGATGCGGTGCTTGGGTTGTTGGGTCAATCGCCTTCACAGTGAGTTCGTTATAAATGCAAATGGGTTTGGACTTTAATCTGGTCGAAGAACTGGTCGCCGGTGTCGACGAAGTCGGTCGCGGTCCTCTCTGTGGCGCCGTAGTGACGGCCGCTGTGATTCTTGATCCACGCAGACCCATCCTGGGCCTTAACGATTCAAAAAAACTCACCGAAGCTCGTCGGGAAAAACTTTACGACGAGATCTGTGAAAAAGCCCTGTGCTGGTTCATAGCGCGGGCTGAAGTCGAAGAAATCGACGAGCTGAATATTCTCCACGCCACCATGCTGGCGATGAAGCGTGCGGTCGAAGGTTTGATCATTGTCCCTAAGCTGGCGTTGATCGACGGCAATCGCTGCCCTCAACTGTCAGTGCCCAGCGCCTCGGTTATTCAGGGCGACGCGTCGGTACCGGCCATCGCAGCGGCTTCTATCCTGGCCAAAGTCAGCCGGGACCGTGAAATGGCAGCGTTCGAGCTGATTTACCCCGGTTATGGGATGGGTGCTCACAAAGGCTATCCGACCCCCGTTCACCTGGAAGCATTGGCGCGTCTAGGTCCGACACCCATCCACCGACGTTCGTTTGCCCCTGTGCGAGCGGCTTACGAAGCTCAAGCCATGATGCTGCAAAGTCCACTCTCAATATTTGCGCCGGGCTGATGTTTTAACCGAGGCCCGGTAGAATCCGGGCCTTCGTTTTTTGAATTTCGCGCTATAGGATCAACATGCCGGCTTCTTTCGTTCATCTACGCCTGCACACTGAATATTCTCTGGTTGATGGTCTGGTCCGGGTCAAACCGTTGGTCAAGACTTTGGCCGCCATGAATATGCCAGCCGTGGCCGTGACCGATCAGAACAACATGTGTTCGCTGGTCAAATTCTATAAAGCGGCCATGGGCGCGGGTATCAAGCCGATCTGTGGCGCGGATTTGTGGCTGTCCAACAAGGATGCAGACGCCGGGTTGAGCCGAATAAGCCTGTTGGTGATGAATGCCAAAGGTTACCGCAACCTTACCGAATTGATTTCCCGTGGCTTCATCGATGGCCAGCGCAACGGCCAAGTGATCATTGAGCGTGAATGGGTCGCGCAGGCCAGTGAAGGTCTGATCGCATTGTCGGCAGCCAAAGAAGGCGAGATCGGCATGGCCTTGCTCGCTGGAAATCCCGGCGAAGCGGAGCAATTGCTGCGTGATTGGATGGCAGTATTCCCAGACCGTTTTTATGTGGAAGTACAGCGCACTAACCGCCCTAATGACGAAGAACATTTACACGCAGCTGTCGCCTTGGCTGACCGGCTGGGTGCGCCAGTGGTGGCCACCAACGATGTGCGCTTTATCAAGCAGGAAGACTTTGAGGCCCATGAAACCCGGGTTTGTATCGGCGAGGGCCGTGCGCTTGATGACCCACGCCGCTCACATAACTACAGCGATCAGCAATACCTTAAAACGGCAGCGGAAATGGCCGAGCTGTTCAGTGATTTGCCTGAGGCGCTGATAAACACCGTCGAAATTGCCAAGCGTTGCAATATCGAAGTGAAGCTAGGTACGCACTTTCTGCCTAACTTCCCGATTCCTGACGGCCTGACCATGGATGAGTACTTCCGTAAGGTCTCGTTCGATGGTCTTGAAGACCGTCTTTCGGTATTAATGCCAAAGGACACCACCGAGGATTACGACGCCAAGCGTCAGGTGTACGTCGATCGGCTGAATTTCGAGCTGGATATCATTATCCAGATGGGCTTCCCCGGTTACTTTCTGATCGTAATGGACTTCATCCAGTGGGCCAAAAGCAACGGCGTTCCAGTGGGGCCAGGCCGTGGGTCGGGCGCTGGCTCGTTGGTGGCTTACGTTCAGAAGATCACCGACCTTGATCCACTGGAATACGACCTGCTATTTGAACGTTTCTTGAACCCTGAACGGGTATCGATGCCCGACTTCGATGTCGACTTCTGCATGGACGGTCGCGACCGAGTCATCGAGTATGTGGCGCAGAAGTACGGGCGCAATGCGGTTAGCCAGATCATTACTTTCGGTTCAATGGCTGCCAAGGCCGTGATCCGCGACGTTGCCCGGGTCCAGGGCAAGTCTTACGGCCTGGCGGATCGCCTGTCGAAAATGATCCCGTTTGAAGTCGGCATGACCTTGGAGAAAGCCTACGAGCAGGAAGAAACTCTGCGCGATTTCATCAAGATCGATGAAGAGGCCGCCGAAATATGGGAGATGGCCCGCAAGCTTGAAGGCATTGTGCGCAACGTCGGTAAGCACGCTGGCGGCGTTGTTATCGCACCGACCAAGCTGACTGACTTCTCGCCGATTTATTGCGATGAAATGGGTGATGGCCTGGTGACCCAATTCGACAAGGATGACGTCGAGGCTGCCGGGCTGGTGAAGTTTGACTTCCTCGGTCTGCGAACCCTGACCATCATTGACTGGGCACTGAAGACGATCAACCGCGAGCGCGCCAAGGTCGACGAGCTGCCGCTGGATATCGCGTTTATCCCGCTGGATGACAAGGCGACGTACAGCCTGCTGCAAAAGGCCGAAACCACAGCGGTGTTCCAGCTTGAGTCGCGTGGCATGAAAGAGCTAATCAAAAAGCTCAAGCCCGACTGCTTGGAAGATTTGATCGCACTGGTAGCGCTGTTCCGCCCAGGCCCCCTGCAATCAGGCATGGTAGACGACTTCATCAACCGAAAGCATGGCCGCGCAGAGCTATCGTATCCCCATGTTGATTATCAGTACGAGGGCCTCAAACCGGTACTGGCGCCGACATACGGCATCATTTTGTATCAAGAGCAAGTGATGCAGATCGCTCAGGTCATGGCCGGTTATACCCTTGGCGGCGCCGATATGCTGCGTCGAGCTATGGGTAAGAAAAAACCCGAGGAGATGGCCAAACAACGTGGCGGTTTCATTGAGGGCTGTAAAAACAACAACATTGAAGCGGACCTGGCCGGTAACATTTTCGACCTGGTGGAAAAATTCGCTGGTTATGGCTTCAACAAGTCTCACTCGGCCGCCTACGGGTTGGTGTCGTATCAGACCGCATGGCTGAAAACCCACTACCCGGCTCCGTTCATGGCCGCCGTGTTGTCGGCCGATATGCACAACACCGACAAGGTTGTGACCTTGATCGAAGAAGTGCGCAATATGAAGTTGCGCCTCGACGCGCCGGACGTGAACACCTCGGAATACAAGTTCACTGTCAGCGACGACGGCCGGATATTGTACGGACTTGGTGCAATCAAAGGCGTGGGCGAAGGACCGGTAGAAGCGATTACGGAGTCACGTCAGGCCGGGCCCTTCAAGGATTTGTTCGATTTTTGCGCGCGCGTCGACCTCAAACGTATTAATAAACGGACCTTGGACGGCTTGATCCGCAGCGGTGCGCTGGATCGCCTGGGGCCATATTTTGAAGACAATGTAGACGTCAAAACCTACCAGGCTAATCTCGATCGTAATCGTTCGGTGCTGTTGGCGGCGCTGGAAGAAGCAATCCAGGCGGCTGAACAAACTGCGCGCAGTCATGACAGCGGGCACTCGGATCTGTTTGGCGGCTTGTTCGTCGAGCCTGATGCCGACGTTTATGCGAACCATCGAAAAGCCAAAGAGCTGAGCTTGAAAGACCGTTTACGCGGGGAAAAAGAGACCTTGGGTCTGTACCTCACCGGGCACCCTATTGACGAATACGAAGGCGAAATTCGCCGTTTCGCTCGTCAGCGCATCATCGATCTGAAGCCTGCCCGTGACACTCAGACCGTTGCCGGTTTGATCATTGCGTTGCGGGTTATGAAGAATAAAAAGGGCGACAAAATGGGCTTCATTACCCTCGATGACCGTTCGGGGCGAATTGAAGCGTCGCTGTTTGCCGAGGCTTTCCATTCCGCGCAGTCGTTGTTGCAGACCGACGCGATGGTGGTGGTTGAAGGGGAAGTCAGCAATGACGACTTCTCCGGCGGCCTGCGTTTGCGGGCCAAGCGGGTGATGAGTCTTGAGGATGCGCGAACCAATCTTGCAGAAAGCCTGCGGTTAAAAATTCATGCCGACGCGCTCAAGGGTGATCGTCTCAAATGGCTGGGGGAATTGTGCAAGCGTCACCGTGGCGCGTGCCCGATCACACTTGACTACACCGGCATGGGCGCGAAGGCCTTGCTGCAGTTTGGTGAAGCGTGGCGAATCGATCCGGCGGACAGCTTGATTCAAGCGCTGCGTGACCAGTTCGGACGTGAGAACGTCTTCCTGCAATACCGTTGAAATAGTGCATGCCTGTAAATCCGGCCTGCGCTCAACCATAATTTTTAATCTCGACCTGGATGCGCCTGTTCCCGTAAGGTATGGCGCACACGGATCAACCGGCCGGCCCCTTGGCCGTCGACCCAAGACGGATGCCTATGAACCCGAATTTTCTCGATTTCGAACAGCCGATCGCTGACCTTCAAGCCAAGATCGAAGAATTGCGCTTGGTCGGTAATGACAACTCGCTAAACATCGGCGACGAAATTTCCCGTCTGCAAGAGAAGAGCAATACGCTCACCGAAAGCATTTTCGGCAACTTGACCAGTTGGCAGATCGCGCGCATGGCGCGTCATCCACGTCGTCCTTACACCCTGGACTACATCGAGCACATCTTTACTGAGTTCGACGAGCTGCACGGTGATCGGCACTTCTCCGACGACGCTGCCATTGTCGGTGGTGTTGCGCGTCTTGATGACCAGCCAGTAATGATTATCGGCCACCAGAAAGGCCGCGAAGTGCGCGAGAAAGTTCGTCGCAACTTTGGCATGCCACGGCCCGAAGGCTACCGCAAAGCCTGCCGTCTGATGGAAATGGCCGAGCGCTTCAAAATGCCGATCCTGACGTTCATCGATACGCCAGGCGCTTACCCGGGCATCGATGCCGAAGAGCGTAACCAGAGCGAAGCAATTGCCTGGAACTTGCGGGTAATGGCTCGTCTTAAAACGCCGATCATCGCTACCGTGATTGGTGAAGGTGGATCAGGCGGTGCATTGGCCATTGGTGTCTGCGATCAATTGAACATGCTCCAGTACTCGACGTACGCAGTGATTTCGCCGGAAGGCTGTGCCTCGATCCTGTGGAAAACCGCCGAAAAAGCCCCTGATGCGGCTGAAGCCATGGGCATTACGGCAGAGCGTCTCAAAGGTTTGGGCATTGTCGATAAAGTTATTGGCGAACCCTTGGGCGGTGCGCACCGCGACCCGGCGACTGCTGCTGCTTCGATCCGAACGGAATTGAGCAGCCAGTTGGCGATGCTCAAAAAATTCGACACAGACGCGCTGTTGGCTCGTCGTTACGAGCGCCTGATGAGCTACGGTCTCTGATTGCAGCCCCTCAATCCTGTGGGACCGAATTTATTCGGGAAGTGAGCGCACGGTATGTTCGATAGACCGCGTTGTTGTCTTCGCGATTGAATTAGCTCCTACGGGGTTGTGTGCTTTGAAACAACATCTTCACGATCATTTGCTCAATGCCGTAGCTCGCTGGCGCGGCGCTCCCGCATGGCGTATCGCGTTTTCTGGCGGATTAGATTCCACTGTCCTTCTCCACCTTCTGGCCGATCTCGCTACCCGCGAGCCGTTGCCCCCTTTATCCGCCATTCACATTCATCATGGCCTTCAGGCTGCGGCAGACGCGTGGCCGGAACATTGTGCTGTGGTGTGCGGTGCCCTCGGCGTGCCACTGCAGGTGATTCGAATTGATGTGAAGCCGGGCGCCAGCGTCGAACGTGCCGCCCGTGAGGCGCGTTACGCGGCGTTTAACCAGGTGCTGGAAGTAGACGAAGTGTTGTTTACTGCCCAGCACCGTGACGATCAAGCCGAAACGCTGTTATTTCGGTTGCTGCGTGGAGCAGGGGTTCGGGGTTTGTCAGCCATGTCCGAGCAGCGTGCTTTGGGCAAAGGCAGGTTGTTGCGGCCATTGCTTAACGCTTCGCGGGCAGCGCTGGAGGCTTATGCCGCCGAGCACTCGTTGCGCTGGGTGGAAGATCCGAGCAATGCCAACAGCGAGTTCTCTCGAAATTATCTGCGCCGACAGGTCATGCCGTTACTCGTGGGTCGCTGGCCTCAAGCAACAGCTAGCATGGCGAGGGCTGCCGGGCATCTGGCTGAGGCGCAAGGCCTACTCGACGAGGTGGCTGCGCAGGATCTGGCCGAAGCTGATTCGCCCTCGGCGTTTCCTTGGCTTGGGTTGCCGTCGTTGGCCCTGGCACCGCTCAAGCATCTTTCACTACCGCGCCAACGCAACGCGTTGCGTCACTGGCTAGCGGTTCTGACGCGCTTGCCGGACAGTGAGCATTGGGCCGGCTGGGATAGCCTGCGCGATGCTGGTGAAGGTTCTCAGCCTATTTGGCGCTTGGCCGACGGTGAACTGCATCGTGCCGAAGACCGAATCTGGTGGCTGCCTGATACGTGGTTAGTGCCATCGGCCGGCTCATTGGTCTGGCGCGATCCTAAACATCCGCTGACGCTGGCGAACAATGGCTGGCTTAGTTTCAGTGGGGAGGCTCCTGCAGGCGAGTTTCAGGTGCGTTATCGCGAAGGCGGGGAAGTTATGAGATTGCCCGGTCGAGGTCATCGTGATCTCAAGCGACTGCTAAATGAGAGCCGTCTTCCGGTTTTTGTGCGAGGTCGCTTGCCATTGTTGTACTGCTCGGGCCAACTATTGGCCGTCGCCAACTTGCCTGAACTTGACGGAACAGCCCATGGTGACTGGCGATTACACTGGATCGCACCGACGAACGACCAAAGTTTGAGCTGAAAGGCCGTTTCCGGTAGACTACGCTCCCTTCTTGATAGAGCTTCTGTGGATTCTTCTGAATTGACGGAAGTTGCCAATTACCAGGCGGTTTTGCTGGGCGATTCTTAAAAATGTAGCGAGCAACAGACAGGCTTTTTCAGTCTGCCGGTCTCAACGCAGCAATTTTCAGGAGTGCACTGTGAGATTTTTTGGTAATTGCGGGCTTCGGCCTTCATTCGCTTTCCCCGGCGGCTCTGACCGCTTTAACGCAGACTTCTAGGGTTTTTCATGACGCGCTACATCTTCGTCACGGGCGGTGTTGTTTCTTCATTGGGGAAAGGCATTGCTGCAGCTTCATTGGCGGCCATCCTGGAGGCGCGGGGACTTAAGGTCACCATGCTGAAGCTGGACCCCTATATAAACGTGGACCCGGGCACCATGAGCCCATTCCAGCACGGTGAAGTATTCGTCACGCATGACGGCGCTGAAACCGACCTGGACCTGGGCCATTACGAGCGGTTTATCCGCACTACCATGACCCAGAACAACAACTTCACCACTGGCCGTGTTTACGAACACGTCCTGCGCAAAGAGCGCCGCGGTGATTATCTGGGCGCAACCATCCAGGTGATCCCGCACATCACCGACGAAATCAAACGCCGGATCATCAAAGGCGCTGGCGATGCTGACGTCGCCATGGTCGAGATCGGTGGCACCGTAGGCGACATTGAATCGCAGCCGTTCCTGGAAGCTATCCGCCAATTGCGCGTTGAAGTAGGTGCCAAACGCGCCATGTTGATTCACTTGACGCTGGTGCCTTATATCGCCACTGCCGGTGAAACCAAGACCAAGCCTACTCAACACTCGGTAAAAGAGTTGCGTTCCATTGGTCTGCAGCCTGATGTATTGATTTGCCGCTCCGATCACCCCATCGACATTTCCTCACGTCGCAAAATCGCATTGTTCACCAATGTCGAAGAGCGCGCGGTTATCTCCCTGGAAGACGTCGACACCATCTACAAGATCCCGGCTGTGCTGCACGCCCAGGGTCTGGATGATTTCGTCGTTGAGCGTTTTGGCCTGCAATGTGGCGGCGCTGATCTGTCCGAGTGGGAAAAAGTGGTCGACGCCAAGCTCCATCCTGAGCATGAAGTCACCATCGCCATGGTCGGCAAATACATGGAGTTGCTCGACGCTTACAAATCGCTGATCGAAGCGATGAGTCACGCCGGCATCACCAATCGCACCAAGGTCAATCTGCGCTACATCGATTCCGAAGACATCGAAAACCAAGGCACCGCCTTGCTTGAAGGTTGCGACGCGATTCTGGTGCCGGGCGGCTTCGGTCTGCGCGGTGTTGAGGGCAAGATCACTGCCGTGCAGTTTGCTCGCGAAAATAAAGTGCCTTACTTGGGTATCTGCCTGGGTATGCAAGTGGCCGTGATCGAGTTCGCACGTAATGTGCTGGGCTGGAAAGACGCTAACTCCACTGAATTTGATCGCACCAGCGGCCACCCGGTTGTCGGTTTGATCACCGAGTGGGAAGACGCTACCGGCGCCGTTGAAGTGCGTAATGAGACGTCTGATCTGGGCGGCACCATGCGTCTGGGTGCGCAGGATTGCCAACTTGAACGCGGTTCGCTGGTTCACGATTGTTATGCCAAAGACGTTATCGTTGAGCGTCATCGCCATCGTTACGAAGTGAACAACAACCTGCTGCCGAGCTTGATGGAAGCTGGTCTGAAAATTTCCGGACGTTCTGGTGACGGCGCGTTGGTTGAAGTGATTGAAGCGCCGGATCATCCATGGTTCGTGGCGTGCCAGTTCCACCCTGAATTCACCTCGACACCCCGCGACGGCCATCCGTTGTTCAGTGGTTTCGTGAAGGCGGCACTGACCCAACACCAGAAGAAGGCCTGAGCCGGGATATGAACAGCATGTCGCAGAAGATCATCCGTGTAGGCTCAATCGAGATTGCCAACGACAAGCCGTTCGTGTTGTTTGGCGGCATGAACGTGCTGGAATCCCGGGACATGGCGATGCAGGTGTGCGAAGCCTATGTCAGGGCGACTGAAAAACTGGGCATTCCTTACGTGTTCAAGGCCAGTTTCGACAAGGCCAATCGTTCTTCCGTGGCTTCTTACCGTGGCCCAGGCCTGGAAGAAGGGATGCGGATTTTCGAAGAAATCAAAAAGACCTTCAGCGTGCCGTTGATTACCGATGTGCATGAGCCGCAGCAGGCGGCGGTCGTGGCTGAAGTCTGCGACATCATTCAACTGCCGGCTTTTTTGTCGAGACAAACCGATCTGGTGGTGGCGATGGCCAAGACTGGCGCGGTGATCAACATCAAGAAAGCCCAGTTTCTCGCGCCGCAGGAAATGAAACACATCTTGAACAAGTGCGAAGAAGCCGGGAACGATCAATTGATCCTATGCGAGCGCGGCTCCAGCTTCGGGTACAACAACCTGGTGGTGGACATGCTCGGCTTCGGCATCATGAAGCAGTTTCAATACCCGGTTTTTTTCGACGTGACTCACGCCCTGCAAATGCCCGGCGGTCGTTCGGATTCTGCCGGTGGTCGTCGGGCTCAGGTGCTCGATCTGGCCAAGGCTGGCTTGAGTCAGAGCCTGGCAGGGTTGTTCCTTGAGGCGCATCCAGATCCGGATAACGCCAAGTGTGATGGCCCTTGCGCTTTGCGTCTGGACAAGCTCGAACCATTTTTGACTCAGCTCAAAGCATTGGACGACTTGGTAAAAAGTTTTCCGACGGTAGAAACCGCTTAACAGCGGCTTCTCCGGTAGAGTGCCGTTCGGTAAAGTGCCGCACACTATTACTCTGATCAATGGTCAGAGGGTTGTCGTCAGTCAGGGCTGCCCGCTGCATACGTACTGACGGCGGCCATCAATATTTCAGCTGCGTCGTTTTCGTCAATCTTGGAGTGTTTACAACAATGTCAAAAATCGTCGACATCAAAGGTCGTGAAGTTCTCGACTCCCGTGGCAATCCCACCGTCGAAGCGGATGTGCTTCTCGATAACGGTATCATCGGCAGTGCGTGTGCGCCGTCCGGTGCTTCCACCGGCTCGCGTGAAGCGCTTGAGCTGCGTGATGGCGACAAGAGCCGTTACTTGGGTAAAGGTGTTCTCAAGGCTGTGGCCAATATCAATGGTCCGATCCGTGCTCTGTTGATGGGCAAGGATCCGCTCGACCAGCAGGCGCTTGATCGCGCGATGATTGCTCTGGACGGCACTGAAAACAAAGCCAGTCTTGGCGCTAACGCTATCCTCGCGGTGTCTTTGGCTGCTGCCAAAGCCGCTGCTCAGGATCAGGATCTGCCGCTGTACGCCCACATCGCTAATCTCAACGGCACACCCGGCGTTTATTCCATGCCCGTCCCAATGATGAACATCATCAATGGTGGCGAGCATGCCGATAACAACATCGATATCCAGGAGTTCATGGTGCAGCCGGTTGGCGCCAAGACGTTCTCGGAAGCGTTGCGAATGGGCACCGAAATTTTCCACCACCTCAAAGCTGTGCTCAAGGCTCGTGGCTTGAACACTGCGGTGGGTGATGAAGGCGGTTTTGCGCCTAACCTGGCGTCTAACGAAGACGCGTTGAAAGTCATCTCGGAAGCTGTGGCTAACGCCGGTTACAATCTTGGCACCGACGTGACTCTCGCACTGGATTGCGCGGCCAGCGAATTCTACGAAGACGGCAAATACAACTTGTCCGGCGAAAGCCAAGTGTTTACCTCCGAAGGCTTTGCCGACTACCTCAAGGGCTTGACCGAGCGTTACCCGATCATCTCCATTGAAGACGGTCTGGACGAGTCCGACTGGGCTGGCTGGAAAGTCCTTACCGACAAGATCGGCGAAAAAATTCAATTGGTGGGCGACGACCTATTCGTGACCAACACCAAGATCCTGAAAGAAGGCATCGATAAAAAGATCGCCAACTCGATCCTGATCAAGTTCAACCAGATCGGCACCCTCACCGAAACGCTGGAAGCCATTCAGATGGCCAAAGCAGCAGGGTATACGGCGATCATCTCGCACCGTTCCGGCGAAACTGAAGATTCGACCATTGCTGACTTGGCGGTCGGTACTGCAGCGGGTCAGATCAAAACTGGCTCGCTGAGCCGTTCCGATCGCATCGCCAAGTACAACCAATTGCTGCGTATCGAAGAGCAATTGGGCGCCAAAGCTGTATACAACGGTCGCAACGAGTTTCGCGGCTGAGCTGGAGATGGTAAAAAGACGACGGGCACAATACGAAAAGTCGATTAACCGACGATTCTGTCCGTATATGAGTGATCGGACCCGGCTATCGGGTTCGATGCCCTCACTGCTTTAATGTGTCGGCACCGCTGTCTTTTTCCACTGAGTACCTGATATTCAATGCGCAGTCCTAACTGGTTGTTCCTGATCTTGCTCCTGCTGCTGGCTGGCCTGCAGTACCGCTTGTGGGTGGGTAATGGAAGCTTGGCGCAAGTGGCCAGTCTGTCTCAGCAAATTGCTGATCAGCATGCGGAAAACGATGCTTTGCTCGAACGTAACCGTATTCTCGACGCGGAAGTGTTGGAGCTGAAAAAAGGCATGGAGACCGTTGAAGAGCGTGCTCGCCATGAACTTGGCATGGTTAAAGACGGCGAAACCCTCTATCAGTTGGCCCAATGATTTGCGCGTTGCCTGCCTTCTGGGCAGTTGTTCCCGCCGCTGGTATCGGCGCTCGCATGGCAGCTGACCGTCCTAAGCAGTATTTGCAGCTGGGCGGCCTCACTATTCTTGAACACAGCCTCAATTGTTTTCTCGATCACCCCCAGCTCCTGGGCTTGGTGATCAGTTTGGCTGTAGATGATCCCTATTGGCCAAGCTTGGCGTGCGCTGCAGATCCACGAATTCAGCGCGCTGCGGGTGGACGGGAACGGGCGGACTCGGTGCTTAACGCATTGCTGTATTTGCACGTGAACGGTGCCCATGATGACGATTGGGTGTTGGTTCACGACGCTGCACGCCCGAATTTGTCGCGTGAGGATCTGGACAAACTGTTGTCCGAATTAGCTGACGATCCGGTGGGCGGTTTGCTGGCGGTTCCCGCTCGCGACACTCTTAAACGTGCCGACAGCCACGGGCGCGTCACTGAAACGGTCGATCGTAGTTGTATCTGGCTGGCTTACACGCCGCAGATGTTCCGGCTTGGCGCACTGCATCGAGCGTTGGCCGACAGCCTAGTGTCGGAGGTCAGCATTACCGATGAAGCGTCCGCAATGGAATGGTCTGGTCAGTCTCCGCGACTGATCGAAGGCCGCTCCGACAATATCAAGGTCACACGTCCCGAAGATCTTGAATGGTTGCGTCAACGCCGTAAGTTTTAAGTCGGTCGCTAAATGTGATCAGCGCAATACTCCTTTCTCAGGGCCAACCCGGCCTTGAGATGCTCGACCAGTTTTCTCACCTTGGGTGACAGGTGGCGCTGCTGTGGATACAGCGCCCAGACGGCGGTATTCGGCGGTTGATGAGCATCCAGCAGCGAAATGAGTGCGCCGCTATTTAGGTGTTCAAGCACGTAATAGTCTGGCAACTGACACAGTCCGATCCCTTGTATTGCCGCATCGAGCACGGCTTGGCCGCTATTGCAGCGCCAGTTGCCCTGAACCCGTTGCGAAAATTCCCGCCCGTTCTGCTGTAGCAACCAAGTGTCGGTGCTGCCGATCAGGCAATTGTGCCGACTAAGCTCGGACAAGCTATGCGGTCGCCCATAACGTTCAAGGTAAGACGGCGAAGCGCACAGGTACATGCGGCGCGGCGCCAAGCGGGTGGCAACCAGTCGCGAATCTTGCAGGCGGCCGAGGCGAACGGCCAGGTCAAGACCTTCGTGAACCAGATCAAGGCTGCGGTTACTCAGCTCGATATCAACCCGAAGTTGCGGGTACAGTCCCATGAATACAGTCACCAACGGTGCGATGAAGCGCTCGCCATAGGCCACCGCGCAAGTCATGCGCAGCAACCCTTTGGGTTCGCTCGCTAAATCGCCGACCGCCCGCAATGCTTCCTCGCGCCCGTCTTGCAGGCGCTGACAATGTTGCAAAAACGTTTGCCCGGCTTCGGTCAGGGTGACACGTCGAGTGCTGCGGTAGAGCAGGCGTGTTTGTAGCCTTTCCTCAAGCCGGACGATTTGCCGACTGATGTGCGAAGACGAAACGCCCATGCGTTCTGCAGCAGCGGTGAACTGCCCGCATTCGGCGACTGCGACGAACTCATCCAATCCTTCCCAGCGGTTTGCAACCATCGATTATCCCTGCCCAGCAATAATGTTTTGCTTTTGGTCTGATTATTCTCCAAACGGCACTGTATTACACTGACCACCTGTATTTACTCGATGGAGAAAAATGATGATCAAGTCACGCGCCGCCGTTGCTTTTGAAGCCAAGAAACCGCTAGAAATCGTCGAAGTCGATGTTGCAATGCCCAAGGCTGGCGAAGTGTTGCTGCGGGTCGTCGCTTCCGGCGTGTGCCATACGGACGCCTATACCTTGTCGGGCGCGGACCCGGAAGGCATATTTCCATCGATTCTCGGCCACGAAGGCGGTGCAATTGTTGAAGCCATTGGCGAAGGCGTGACTTCAGTTGCGGTCGGCGATCACGTTATTCCGCTGTACACCCCTGAGTGTCGAAAATGTAAGTACTGCCTGTCAGGCAAGACCAACCTGTGCCAAGCCATCCGCGGCACTCAAGGCAAGGGTTTGATGCCGGATGGTACGTCGCGCTTTTCCTACAAAGGGCAGACGATTTTCCATTACATGGGCACGTCGACCTTCTCCGAATACACCGTGCTGCCGGAAATATCGGTCGCCAAGATTTCCAAAGACGCACCACTGGAAAAAGTCTGCCTGCTCGGCTGCGGGGTTACTACCGGAATCGGGGCGGTGATCAACACTGCCAAGGTCAAACCAGGCGACACCGTGGCGATTTTTGGTCTGGGCGGCATTGGTCTGTCAGCCCTGATTGGCGCAGTAAAGGCCAAGGCGGGACGGATTATCGCCATCGATATCAATCCGGAGAAATTCGACATCGCCAAACAATTGGGTGCCACCGATTGCATCAACCCTAAAGACTACGACCGGCCTATTCAGGAAGTGATTGTTGATTTGACCGATGGCGGTGTGGATTTCTCTTTCGAATGCATTGGTAACGTGCAACTGATGCGTGCAGCCCTTGAGTGCTGCCACAAAGGTTGGGGTGAGTCGGTGATTATTGGTGTTGCGGGTGCTGGTCAGGAAATCTCCACGCGTCCTTTCCAACTGGTTACCGGACGCGTCTGGCGCGGTTCGGCGTTTGGCGGCGTGCGCGGCCGAACTGAGCTGCCAAGCTACGTGGCAATGGCGCAAAGCGGCGAAATCCCGCTGGATACGTTCATCACTCACACCATGGGCCTGGAAGACATCAACAAGGCGTTCGACCTGATGCATGAAGGTAAAAGCATCCGTACCGTCATACATTTCTAATAGCAGCTACAAGCCTCAAGTAAGAGCACTGCGCATCATCTCTTGCAGCTTACCGCTTGAAGCTTACCGCTGGGAGAATCCCCCTTGTCCCTAGAAAATATTTCCTGCCAGAAAAGCTTCGGCGGCTGGCATAAGCGCTACAAGCATCACTCTGATGTGCTCGGTTGCGACATGGTGTTTGCCGTTTATTTGCCCCCGCAAGCGGAACTGGGCGGCAAGCTGCCGGTGGTCTATTGGTTGTCCGGATTGACCTGCACCGATGAAAACTTCATGCACAAAGCAGGCGCGCTGCGGATCGCGGCCGAGTTGGGTTTGATTATTGTGGCGCCCGATACCAGTCCGCGTGGCCCCAACGTACCGGGCGATCCGGACGGTGCGTGGGATTTCGGTCTCGGTGCGGGTTTCTACTTGAACGCGACTCAGCAGCCGTGGGCCAAGCACTACCGCATGCATGATTATGTAGTGAACGAGTTACCCGTATTGGTCGAGTCGCATTTTCCGGCCTCGGGTCTGCGTGGCATTAGCGGTCACTCGATGGGCGGCCACGGCGCACTGGTGTGTGCTTTACGCAATCCGGGGCGTTATAAGTCAGTGTCGGCGTTTTCTCCAATCAGCAACCCGATGGATTGTCCTTGGGGTCAGAAAGCGTTCTCTCGTTACTTGGGGGAAGAGCGGTCTCGCTGGCGTGAATGGGATGCCTGCGCGCTAATCGCCGAGGCGGTTGAAAAACTGCCCATCCTCGTCGATCAGGGCGATCGTGATGATTTTCTTGCCCTTCAACTCAAGCCGGAAGGGTTAATCCAAGCTGCAAAATCTGCAGAGCATCCGCTTACGGTGCGCATGCAGCCTGGCTACGATCACAGCTATTTTTTCATTGCGAGCTTCATTGAGGACCACCTGCGGCATCATGCGGTCGCTCTAAGCGGTTAATGTGCAACAAAGTAGGTAGAATCACGCCCTGACTTTTTCGGGGCGTTTTTTTATGCGTATTGGCCACGGCTATGATGTGCACCGGTTTGCCGAAGGCGATTTCATTACCTTGGGCGGCGTGCGGATCGCGCACGGATTCGGGTTGCTCGCTCATTCCGATGGCGATGTGCTGTTGCATGCGCTCAGCGATGCATTGCTCGGGGCGGCAGCATTAGGCGATATTGGCAAACACTTCCCGGACACGGACCCGCAATTCAAGGGCGCTGACAGCCGCGCGCTGCTGCGTCGTGTGATGGAGTTGGTCAAAAAAAAGGGCTGGAAAGTCGGTAATGTTGACGCCACCATTGTCGCCCAGGCGCCGAAAATGGCCCCGCATATTGAATCGATGCGCGCGCTGATTGCTGCGGATCTTCAGGTTGAGTTGGATCAAGTGAACGTTAAAGCTACCACCACCGAAAAGCTCGGCTTCGTAGGCCGCGAAGAAGGTATTGCGGTTCACGCCGTCGCCTTGTTGCTCTGGGCATGACTGAATTCGAACTGCTCGGCCCTCGTGCTTATGGCGATGCGTTAGGCACTGCAGTGCTCAAAGCCACAGCCGAAGATTTTCAGGTCGACGAAGTGCTGGATATTCCCTTGACGGGCGATGGCGAACACTTATGGTTGTGGGTTGAAAAGCGCGGACTAAACACCGAAGAAGCTGCTCGCCGTTTGGCGCGTGCTGCCGGTGTTCCGTTGCGGACTGTCAGCTATGCCGGTTTGAAGGATCGACAGGCGTTGACCCGACAGTGGTTCAGCGTGCAGTTGCCCGGCAAGGCTGACCCCGATCTTTCGACGGCCCAGGACGGTACGCTGAAAATTCTGAAAATGAGTCGCCATAAGCGCAAGCTGCAGCGCGGGGCTCACGCCGCCAATGGCTTTACCTTGCGTCTGACCCAGCTGCATGGCGATCATGCGGCATTGCAGGCTCGGCTTGAGTTGATCGCTCGTCATGGCGTTCCGAATTACTTCGGCGCCCAGCGTTTCGGTTGGGATGGCGGCAATCTTGGGGAGGCCCGCGATTTTGCGGCGCGTAAGGCTTTGCCTGAACAGCGCGCAGTTCGTTCTCGATTGCTTTCCACGGCGCGCAGTTATCTGTTTAACAGGGTGCTGGCGGCCCGCGTGGCTGACGGCAGTTGGCAGCGAGCACAAGTCGGCGATCTACTGGCGTTTACCGACAGCCGCAGTTTTTTTCCTGCTGGCGAAGCGGAGTGCAGCGATCCGCGTCTGGCGATTCTCGACCTGCACCCGACGGGGCCGCAATGGGGTGAGGGCGACTCGCCCGCGACTGGCGTCACGGGTGTCTTGGAGCAATCAATTGCGGCGAGCGAATCTGACTTGCGCGACTGGCTGGTCAAAGCGGGCATGGAACACGAGCGTCGTATCCTGCGACTGCCCATTGGCGGGTTGACGTGGCATTATCCTGAACCTGACATTCTGCAACTGGAATTCGTCCTGCCGGCCGGATGCTTCGCCACCGTACTGGTGCGCGAACTCGTCAACCTGGTTCCGGTGGGGCTAACGGACAGCTCATGCGTATTCTGATTTCTAACGATGATGGGGTAACTGCGCCCGGTATTGCTGCGCTTCATGCTGCGCTGGCGGACTATCGCGAGTGCGTAGTCATTGCCCCTGACCAAGACAAAAGCGGCGCAAGCAGTTCGCTGACGCTTGACCGTCCGCTTCATCCTCATACGTTGCCCAATGGCTTCATCAGCGTAAACGGAACGCCTACCGATTGTGTGCACCTTGGGCTCAATGGGTTGTTGGAGAGCCAACCGGACATGGTTGTTTCCGGGATTAATCTCGGTGCGAATCTGGGGGACGATGTGCTGTATTCCGGCACCGTGGCGGCGGCTTTGGAGGGGCGTTTTCTTAAGCGTCCATCGTTTGCATTTTCGTTGCTATCGCGTCAAGTGGATAACTTGCCGACCGCTGCGCACTTCGCACGCCTTCTGGTCGAAGCCCACGAACAGCTTGATCTGCCACCGCGCACGGTACTGAACGTCAATATTCCGAACCTACCGCTTGAACATATTCGCGGTATTCAATTGACTCGGTTAGGGCATCGTTCTCGGGCTGCGGCGCCGGTCAAGGTGGTCGATCCGCGTGGTCGCGTCGGGTATTGGATCGCCGCGGCAGGAGACGCCGAAGACGGTGGTCCGGGGACTGATTTTCATGCTGTCATGCAAGGTTATGTATCTATTACCCCGTTACAGCTGGATCGTACTTATCCGGATGGTTTTACCAGTCTCAATGGCTGGCTAGAGGGGCTGCGTTGATGTCGCGTGAGCAAGATAGCTTGTTACGAAGAGGGATTGGCATGACCTCCCAGCGCACTCGCGAACGTTTGATCCAGCGCCTTTATGAAGAGGGGCTTTCCAACGCTCAGGTGTTGGAAGTGATCCGTAATACGCCCCGGCATCTGTTTGTCGATGAAGCGCTGGCGCACCGTGCTTATGAAGATACCGCGTTGCCCATTGGGCATAACCAGACTATTTCACAGCCCTACATGGTTGCGCGCATGAGCGAGCTGCTGTTGGCTGCGGGCCCGTTGGACAAAGTGCTTGAGATTGGCACTGGTTCTGGCTACCAGACGGCAGTGTTGTCGCAGTTAGTCGAGCGGGTATTTTCAGTCGAGCGCATCAAGGTGTTGCAGGATCGTGCGAAAGAACGACTGATCGAGCTTAACTTGCGCAACGTTGTGTTTCGTTGGGGGGACGGTTGGGAAGGCTGGCCCGCGTTGGCGCCTTACAACGGAATTATCGTGACCGCAGTCGCAACCGATGTTCCCCAAGCACTGCTCGATCAATTGGCCCCCGGCGGACGACTGGTCATTCCCGTCGGCTCTGGAGAGGTCCAGCAGTTGATGCTGATCATTCGTGAAGAAAATGGTTTTTCCCGGCATGTACTTGGTGCTGTAAGGTTCGTACCGTTGCTCAACGGTCCCCTCGCATGAAGGCTCGTTTAGCCTTTTAGTGAATTCTGGACAGCGATACAGGTCATACAGCTCGAAGGTCGGGTTAATGCAGTATCTTCATTTGGTGGTGTAAAGCACGGTTTTGCAAACAGTTAAGTATTAGCTGCCAGCCGTTATTACGGCACAATAGGCAACTTTAATTCAGTCACAGTAAAGGAGTGGCGGGTGCGTCTCACAGTCATTCAGCAGCGACTTTCTACAACTAGCATTCAGCGTTTGGTGATTGGCCTTGTCCTTGGTTGCTTGCTTGTTGGCTGCTCCAGTAGATCGCCGGGCGGTGCGCCGGTATTTGATCGCAATAAAGCTGCGCCTCAGCGACAGGCGGTTACAACTGGTCAATATGTAGTGCGGCGAAGCGATACGCTGTTTTCCATTGCATTTCGATACGGATGGGATTGGAAAGCGTTGGCTGAACGGAATCAGATACCAGCGCCGTACACCATCCATCCGGGCCAAGCCATTCGTTTTGATGGCCGCTCAAGCTCGGGTCCCGTTGTAGCCTTACCAGCAGTTAGATCGCAGATGGGCGCCTCCACGACAGGCTCTGGACCGTCAGGGTCGTTTAAAACGACTGTGCTTTCTCGCTCGGTTGGTGTTGTGCCGGTAGTTCTCCCGTTGAAAGAAAGCACTCCTGCGACAACACCGATTCAGTCTGTGGGGCATGCAGTGAGTGGCTGGGCATGGCCTTCTAATGGCATTCTGATTGGTAAATTTTCTTCAAACGGTAGTTTGAATAAAGGAATTGATATCGCTGGAGATTTGGGACAGCCTGTTTTAGCTGCGTCTGATGGTTCGGTTGTTTACGCCGGGAGTGGCTTGCGGGGCTACGGCGAATTAATAATCATCAAACACAGCGATACCTACGTCAGTGCTTATGGTCATAACCGTAGGCTGTTGGTTCGGGAGGGGGAGCAGGTCAAGGTCGGGCAGACAATTGCCGAGATGGGTTCAACTGGGACTGACCGGGTGAAGCTGCATTTTGAGATTCGCCGCCAGGGTAAGCCGGTAGATCCTTTGGAATTTCTGCCACACCGTTGATCGGTTGCCAGCCTGTTTCTTGCGTAGAGGGAACAGGCTCAAGCGTTGCCAAGGAAGATAAGGCGCCGCTAGAGCTTGAGGTCGAACTCACCAAAGGACTATAACAATGGCTCTCAACAAAGAAGCGCCGGAGTTTGACATCGATGATGAGGTACTCCTTATGGAGCCTGGCATCGTTTTGGACTTATCGCCGAACGAGGAAGCTGCGTCACCTCCCGTTCGCGCCCGAGCCAAAAACTCCACAACGCTCAAGCAGCACAAGTACATTGATTACACACGTGCGCTCGACGCTACCCAGTTGTACCTCAATGAAATAGGGTTCTCTCCCTTGCTTTCGCCCGAGGAGGAAGTTCACTTTGCGCGTTTATCGCAGAGCGGTGATCCTGCGGGGCGTAAACGAATGATTGAAAGTAATTTGCGGCTGGTGGTAAAGATTGCCAGGCGTTATGTCAATCGCGGTCTTTCATTGCTAGATCTGATTGAAGAAGGCAACCTGGGTTTGATCCGGGCAGTCGAAAAATTTGATCCAGAGCGCGGTTTTCGCTTCTCAACGTACGCGACATGGTGGATTCGTCAGACCATTGAGCGCGCCATCATGAATCAGACCCGTACGATCAGGTTACCGATTCATGTGGTTAAAGAGCTCAACGTATACCTGCGAGCCGCTCGCGAACTGACTCAAAAGCTAGATCATGAACCCTCTCCTGAAGAAATCGCAAATTTGCTCGAAAAGCCGGTATGCGAAGTCAAACGAATGCTTGGGCTTAATGAGCGGGTCTCCTCGGTGGATGTTTCGCTCGGCCCGGACTCGGATAAGACGCTGCTTGACACGCTGACCGATGACCGACCAACCGACCCTTGTGAATTGCTCCAAGACGATGATCTTTCACAAAGCATCGATCAGTGGCTTTCTGAGTTGACTGACAAGCAGCGTGAAGTCGTCGTGCGGCGTTTCGGTCTAAGAGGACATGAAAGCAGCACGCTGGAAGATGTGGGTCTTGAGATAGGTTTGACGCGAGAACGGGTCAGGCAGATTCAGGTCGAAGGGCTTAAACGTTTGCGCGAGATCCTTGAAAAAAACGGTCTGTCGAGCGAGTCTTTGTTTCGATAACAGAGTTTCGCCTCATCCAAGCATGCTGATGTCGTTCATACAAACTCCCCGACTGGTTCGGGGTTTTTGTATGCGGCTAGAAATCGTTAGTAGGTGAGTCTTGATCAGCTTTCTTATCGGTAGTTAGAACGGTTGTGCCAAGTAAAGTGGTACTTTTCAATGTAAGCCTTTGCTTATTCGTATTGTAAGTAATCGTGGTTTTTAGGTGTAAATTCGGCCGTATGATGCCTTATAAATATTATAACTAACTGATTTTATGTCTTTTTTTAGTAGTCATTAACTTTTCACGTATTTTTTTGAAAGATTTGGCGGGTTGCTCTCCACTCCTAAATCACTATTATTAGAACTGTGCCAACGGACAGGCACAGGCCGTCAAGGACGACAGTCATGGACATCGCAGGATGCGATTCATCAGGATGATGAAAAGGGTATAAAGGACTAGGGAAAAAATGTGGGCGGGTTATCCCGCCCCTTTTTTTACCCGTTAAAAAGCTAAAACAAAAAAGGCCCGCAGGGCCTTTTCAGTAGCCAGTGGAACTTAGCGTTCCAAATCCTTCAGCTTACCTTTAACGCCATCAAAGTCTTCGGCGCCTGGTAGGCCCTGTTTCTTTTCGGTGATATTTGGCCAGATTTCCGCTAACTCTACGTTTAGCTGAATAAATTCCTTCATGTCCTCAGGAACTTCATCTTCTGAGAAAATGGCGACGGCAGGGCATTCGGGCTCGCAGAGTGCGCAATCGATGCACTCATCCGGGTGGATCACCAGGAAATTCGGGCCTTCGTAAAAGCAGTCCACCGGACACACTTCTACGCAGTCGGTGTACTTGCACTTGATGCAGTTGTCGGTGACGACGAAGGTCATTTCTAGTTCTCTCCTCAGGCGGCGGTAGCAGAGCCCTTTCAGCAGGGTTGCCAAGGTCGGGGGAATCTCCCGGGCCGGGTGAAACATTTGCAGTCGGCAGGCAGACGTTCAGAGACCACGACGTATTGACCTGCTTTGGTTCGCAACGTACTCACTTGGCTCGGACGATCTGCGCAGTCAGGCTAAAAACCCGCAGCATCCCAAACCGCGCGGGATTCTAACAGCTTGTAACGAATCCCGTTAGATACGAGTTTGTAAGGAATACAACAACTCTAGCGCCTGGCGGGGTGTCAGATCATCGATTTTGGTTTTCGAGAGTTCTTCCAAGACAGGGTGCGGCAGACTGGCGAACATATCGCTTTGCTGTGGGATCGGCGGTTTTCCAGGTGCTGCCCGCGGGGCCTCATGGGGCAGACTGGTCGTTTCCAATCGCAGCAAGTGCTCCTTGGCGCGCATGATAACCTTCGCCGGAACCCCGGCCAGCTGGGCTACGGCCAAGCCATAGCTCTGACTGGCGGGGCCAGGCAATACCCGGTGCAAGAAAACAATGCGTTCGTTGTGCTCCGTTGCATTGAGGTGCACGTTGGTAACGAGCGGTTCGCTTTCCGGCAGTACTGTAAGCTCAAAATAGTGGGTAGCGAACAATGTGTAAGCACGCAGTTGTGCGAGACATTCTGCCGCAGCCCACGCCAACGAAAGACCGTCGAAAGTGCTGGTGCCGCGGCCG
Source organism: Pseudomonas sp. 10S5 (assembly GCF_035019745.1). Classification (NCBI taxonomy): domain Bacteria; kingdom Pseudomonadati; phylum Pseudomonadota; class Gammaproteobacteria; order Pseudomonadales; family Pseudomonadaceae; genus Pseudomonas; species Pseudomonas sp. 10S5. The sequence goes on along the minus strand of NZ_JASJVL010000006.1, from coordinate 34,476 downwards.
ACTTCGTCCATCAGCACCAAACTGCGGTCTGTGGCGTTATGCAAGATATTCGCGGTTTCGCTCATTTCCACCATGAAGGTCGAGCGTCCGCCAGCGAGATCATCGCTGGAACCGATTCGGGTAAAAATTCGATCGACCAGGGACAACTCGCAATGGGCGGCCGGTACGAAGCTGCCGATGTGAGCTAACAACACAATCAGCGCTGTCTGGCGCATGTAGGTCGACTTACCGCCCATGTTGGGGCCGGTGATTACCAACATTCGAGTGTTGTCGTCGAGCGCAAGGTCGTTGGCGACGAAAGGGGTCGTCAGGACTTGCTCGACCACCGGATGCCGACCCTGCTCAATGCGCATGCACGGCTCATCAACAAAGCGCGGGCAATTCAAGTCCAGATGAAGCGCACGTTCGGCCAGGTTGTTGAGCACATCCAGCTCTGCCAAGGCCGCTGCGGTGTCCTGTAACGGCGCCAAATGGCCAATCAGGTCTTCGAGCAGCGCTTCGTAAAGCATTTTCTCTCGGGCCAGCGCACGGCTCTTGGCCGACAGTGCTTTGTCCTCGAACGCCTTTAATTCCGGAGTAATGAAGCGCTCCGCCCCCTTGAGGGTCTGACGGCGAATATAGTCAGCTGGTGCCTGCTCGGCTTGCTTGCTCGGAAGCTCGATGAAATAACCATGAATCCGGTTGTAGCCGACTTTCAAATTGGCCAAGCCCGTGCGGGCCTTTTCGCGGGTCTCCAGATCGATCAAAAACTGCCCGGCGTTTTCGCTGAGGGATTGCAGATCGTCCAACTCAGCGTCGTAACCGGTTTTCAGCACACCGCCGTCACGGATCACGGCGGGTGGATTATCAATCACCGCGCGCTGTAACAGGTCCGCCAACTCAGGGTAGGTGCTGGTGGTTTTCGCCAGTTGCTGGATATGAGGCGCTTCCAGTTCCACCATCGCGATTTGCAATTCGGGGAGTGCGGTAAGAGCATCACGCAAACGTGCCAAGTCACGCGGACGTGCGTTGCGCAGGCCAATGCGCGCGAGAATTCGTTCGATGTCGCCAATTTCTTTTAATTGCGGCTGCAGGTGTTCGAAGCGATAACGTTCGAGCAAGCAGGCAATCGAGCTTTGTCGAGCTTTCAATACCGCCAGATCCCGCAAAGGCCTATTCAACCAGCGCGTGAGTAAACGGCTGCCCATAGCGGTTTGGCAGCGGTCTACGACAGATTGCAACGTGTTGTCGCGGCCGCCAGCCAAGTTGGTATCCAGTTCAAGGTTGCGCCGTGTAGCGCCATCAAGCACCACGGTATCGTCCAAGCGCTCATGACGCAGGCTTCGCAAGTGCGGCAAGGCGGTGCGTTGGGTTTCTTTGGCATAACCAAGCAGGCAGCCGGCGGCACCTATGGCCAACGTCAGGTTCTCGCAGCCGAAGCCTTTCAAGTCTTGTGTAGAAAATTGTTGGCACAGGGCTTTTAACGCAGAGTCGCGTTCGAAGTCCCACGGCGCGCGACGCCGTGTGCCGCGACGCTTTTCTGCTGGCAAGCCTTGTGGCCAGTCGTCAGGGATCATCAGTTCAACCGGATTGACCCGTTCTAACTCAGCCAGCAGATTTTCCCAGCCCTTGATTTCAAGGACGCTGAAATTACCGCTGGTGATGTCCAGAACTGCCAAGCCAAACAAGCGTTCATCGCCTAACACGGCGGCAATCAAGTTGTCGCGACGCTCGTCGAGCAATGCTTCATCGCTGACCGTGCCGGGGGTAATGATCCGCACGACTTGACGGTCCACCGGGCCTTTGCTGGTGGCGGGATCGCCGATCTGCTCACAGATCACCACCGATTCCCCGAGCTTCACCAGCTTGGCGAGATACCCTTCAGCCGCGTGATAGGGAATCCCACACATAGGAATCGCCTGTCCTGCGGACTGACCTCGGGCCGTCAGGGTGATATCCAGCAGCTTCGAGGCCTTCTTCGCGTCCTCGTAGAATATTTCGTAGAAGTCGCCCATGCGATAGAACATCAACTGGTCCGGGTGCTGATTTTTCAGCCGCCAATACTGCTGCATCATCGGGGTGTGCGAGGAAAGGTCGGTAATTGCTTTATTCATCGGGTTTTAGGCGAATTCGTTAAAAAGTGTGAGGCAAGGAAAGGCACGTGCGAACGTTCATCGGCGTGATGAGATCCTACTGCCCGGCTGCTTGCTGCGATGGGCGCAAGATTACCACGCAGCATCTTGTGTTGCAGAGTCTGGCGGGGAAAAGCGCGGTTACGACTTCACCTTGGGCGGCTAGGCGGATAGAGCTACGCTGGCAGTGCGGTATCTCCTTTAAACACGATGAACAGGACGTTCAATATGAAAAATAAACGAGGACGGGATTCCGGTAGTGGCCGCTTTATTCCAGTAGACGAGGCAAAGAAAAGACCGAGAGAGACAACGGTCGAAACCATTAGACGGCCGGTCAAAAAAGAAACCTGTCCAGTGAGCTAAATTCTTGTTGCAAGGTTCGCAGTGCTTTCCGAAAACAGCGTTGCGACCCTTGCACCTAAAAGATGCTCGTGTACGGTATCTGCCCTGACGTGCTGTCTGATGCAAGACCTGTGGGAGAACGCCGTGGATGAAATTACTCAACTTGCCGCCGAACTTGGTAATCGCCTGCAATCGCTCAAGGCTCAAGTGACCACTGCCGAGTCGTGTACCGGTGGAGGGATTGCCGAGGCCATTACTCGCATACCGGGCAGTTCAGCTTGGTTTGAAGCGGGTTATGTCACCTATTCCAATGCCCAGAAAATCCGCCAGCTGAATGTGCCGACTGAACTGTTTTCCTCGGTAGGGGCTGTCAGTCGCGAGGTGGTCGAGGCCATGGTTTCGGGGGCGCAGGCTAAAAGTCAGGCATATTTTGCGGTCGCTGTCAGCGGAGTTGCCGGTCCTGATGGCGGGTCGGACGACAAACCGGTGGGCACCGTATGGCTTGCTTGGGGTGAAGGAACACAGGTTGTTTCTGAGCGTCGCCAATTCGAAGGTGACCGCTACGAGGTTCGCCGACAAACGGTGAAGGCCGCGCTAGAAGGGCTGATCCGACGTACTGCCAGATAAATACCAAAACGGGGGTAGGCGAGCGCTCAACCCTGTGGAATAATACTGGCTACTTATACAGTTATTGTGGCCGCGAGGCCTTATTGATACGAGAGGACTTCAATGGACGAGAACAAGAAGAAAGCCTTGGCTGCGGCCTTGGGTCAGATCGAGCGTCAATTCGGCAAAGGTGCCGTAATGCGCATGGGCGACCATGACCGCCAGGCGATTCCTGCTATCTCCACCGGTTCTCTGGGTCTTGATATCGCACTGGGCATTGGTGGCTTGCCAAAAGGTCGGATCGTTGAAATCTACGGTCCAGAGTCTTCGGGTAAAACCACGCTGACGCTTTCGGTTATTGCTCAGGCTCAGAAAATGGGCGCTACCTGTGCATTCGTCGATGCCGAACACGCGCTGGACCCTGAATACGCTGGCAAATTGGGCGTCAATGTTGACGACCTGCTGGTTTCGCAACCGGATACTGGTGAGCAAGCGCTGGAAATCACCGACATGTTGGTGCGTTCCAACGCCATTGACGTCATCGTGATCGACTCCGTGGCCGCACTGGTGCCTAAAGCCGAAATCGAAGGCGAAATGGGTGATATGCACGTTGGTCTACAGGCACGCTTGATGTCTCAGGCGCTGCGAAAAATCACCGGCAACATCAAAAACGCAAACTGTCTGGTTATTTTCATCAACCAGATTCGGATGAAAATCGGGGTCATGTTTGGCAGTCCGGAAACCACTACCGGCGGTAACGCACTGAAGTTCTACGCTTCTGTCCGTCTGGATATCCGCCGTACTGGCGCGGTAAAAGAAGGCGATGAAGTCGTCGGCAGTGAAACCCGCGTCAAGGTCGTGAAAAACAAGGTGGCTCCACCGTTCCGTCAGGCAGAGTTCCAGATTCTCTACGGTAAGGGTATTTACCTTAACGGCGAAATCATTGATTTGGCGGTGCTTCACGGTTTCGTCGAAAAATCCGGTGCCTGGTACAGCTATCAGGGCAGTAAGATCGGTCAGGGTAAGGCCAACTCGGCCAAGTTCTTGGCAGACAACCCGGAAGTAGGCGCAACGCTGGAGAAACTGATCCGTGACAAGTTGCTGACACCGGGCGTTGACACAAAAGCAGTAAGCTCCCGAGTGCCTGCTGACGATTTGGCTGAAGCTGACGTCGATATCTGATCGATAACGTCCATGGCTGTAGTGCTTGATACGCCTCTCGCCATTCGGCGTACTGCAATGGACCTGCTCGCACGTCGCGAGCATGGCCGGGTCGAGCTGACGCGCAAGTTGCGTCAGCGAGGCGCACCTCTTGAATTAATCGACCCAGCCCTTGACCGTCTTACGGAAGAAGGATTGCTGTCCGAATCTCGCTATCTCGAAAGTTTCGTCTCCTACCGTGCTCGCTCGGGCTATGGTCCTTTGCGTATACGCGAAGAACTGGGCCAGCGCGGCTTGCAGCGCGCGGACATAGAACAAGCATTGAAAGAATGTGGTTTTGACTGGAAAGAAAAACTGCAAGAAACCTGGGAACGCAAGTTTTCCGGGCAAATGCCAAGAGACATGCGCGAGCGTGCTCAGCAAGGCCGCTTTCTAAGCTACCGAGGTTACCCGCTGGATTTGATCGGCCGCTTGTTGAGCGGCCGGCATGACGATGATTAAGCGGTAGGCAGGCTACGTGACCTTCAGAGGCTTGCGTGCCTGAGTTTGCTTTTGCGAGGGGGCAAGTGCCCAGTTTTCAGGCAGATTGATGTAATCGACCAACTCTCGCAGGTGTCCGTTGTTTCGTCCGGTGAAGGAAAACGCCAGGCGGGCAAGGTGGCTGAACTGTGCTTCGTCGTGCTCTTCCCCAAGATACGCATGCTGGTGGAAATTCTCACTCAGGCACAAGTCAGCATACGTTGCTTGTATGTGGTCAATGGCTTGTTCGTTGAGTGGGTGATGCATGCGGATGACGAACTTTTTTTTCAGCCAGCGGCTGGAGTGGAAATTGTTGTAGAAGCCATTGATCTCTTCTACCGCTTCTTCTGCGCTGTAAACCAGTCGCAGCAATTTCATGTCACTCGGCAAGATATAGCGGTTGGCTTCCAGTTGGTTTTTGATGAAGTTAAGCGCTTCCTGCCAGAAGTTACCCCCCGGCGTGTCGAGTAGCACGATGGGAACCAAAGGGCTCTTGCCGGTCTGGATCAACGTCAAAACTTCTAGGGCTTCATCCAGTGTGCCAAAGCCGCCCGGGCACAATACTAGCGCGTCGGCCTCTTTGACGAAAAACAGTTTACGGGTGAAGAAAAAGTGGAACGGCAACAAGTTCTCAGTGCCGTCCACGGTCGGGTTGGCGTGTTGTTCGAAAGGTAGGGTGATATTGAACCCCAAGCTGTATTCCAGACCTGCGCCTTCGTGGGCTGCCGCCATGATGCCGCCGCCAGCACCGGTAATGACCATCAACTCCGAACGGGCCAACAGGGCGCCGAGCTTCCGCGCCAGCGCATAAAGTGGATGTTCCACAGGCGTGCGCGCTGAGCCGAAGACCGTTACTTTGCGGCGTCCTTTAAATTGCTCTAATACCCGGAAGGCATTTTCCAGTTCGCGTATTGCTTGCAGCGTAATCTTGGCATTCCAGCGATTGCGATCGTCTTGGGCCATGCGCAGGACTGTCAATATCATGTCGCGATAAAGCGGAAGATTTGGGCTATTGGGAGCAACCATACGGATTTGATCTTCCACCGTGCTGACGAGGTCAACACCGTCGCTCTGAAAATGTCGCGACAAAAGATCATTCGGTTCATAGGGCATTCAAGGTTCTCCTTGGCGGAACCATTAGGTGTCGACCACATGTTGATTGATCTTGTGCTTACATCGACAACACTGGCAACGAGTGATTACGGCAATATGCCTATTGATTGCGGGGTGGGGAAATAGCAGGTCAATGAAATGCGTGTCGACGATAATGTCTCCACGCATACACGATTAGAGATAATGCTCGAAGGTTTAAATATGACTATTTCTTCATCTTGCAATCAGCCGCCTTGAATACATGGGTCGCGACTGCACGGTTGGTTTTGTATTCAGTGAACTCATATTTAAGCAGTGCACCTTTGGCCATGAGTTGGCGAAAACCTTCATTGTTGCAAACACTGGAGCCCAGTTGATTGCGAACGACATCAGGGTTTGCGCGCATCTCTACGGCGTGACTTTCGAGTACGCTCAGGTGGTCGATGAGTTCTCTTCCTTCGACGGTATAACCCTGATCAAGGATATTTTCGTTTATCGCCCGAGGCGTACCGACGCTGCTCTGCGCCGCTACTTTTTCCAGCATCTTGCTCAGTTCGTAATCCTGTTTTGAGGCCGCTTGGGCGCCAAAGGGTACGATTAGCAAAAGTGTGAGGGTGGGGACGATGAGGCGAAGCATTGAACTCTCCTGATTCAGTGACTGGCCCTTGGACCATTGACGAGAACGTGCGTTCACCGGACGCCTGATCATTACAACCCAATAAGGCGTATGTCAGGCGGTAATTGCGCGGCAGTATAAATGAATGACTGCGCAAACAAAGTGTCACCTCGCCGCGGGCGCCGCATGTGGCTCTGATAAACTCTACCGACTTTTTTATTCAACGAGTTTCTGTTATGTCAATGTTCTCTATTTGGCGACGTAAATACCGATGAGTCATGCCGTTTCCCGCCTTCGTGCCCAACGCTTGGCCCGCGCCGTCAAACCCTTTGTAGCCAGGGGGTCTAGAGCGCCACGTTGCCCTGGATGCCGGGTAATCCCCAGCTACTGCCTATGCGCTTGGCGCCCGACGGCGGCAGCAAAATCAGCTATGTGCCTGCTAATGTACGACGTCGAGCCTTTAAAGCCGACCAACACAGGCTGGTTGATCGCTGATGTTATTGAGGAAACACATGCATTTGGCTGGTCGCGGACAGAGGTTGATGCCGAGTTGCCAGCGCTACTCAGCGATCCGCAATGGCAGCCCTACATCGTTTTTCCCGGCGAATTCGTTGCCCCGGAGCGGGTGGTGACGCAGGTGAAGCTTGAAAAAGGCAAGCGTCCTCTGTTCATCTTGCTGGATGCTACTTGGAGTGAAGCACGCAAAATGTTTCGCAAAAGCCCGTATCTGGATCATTTACCGGTGCTTAGCCTGGAGCCGGAACAGATCTCTCGCTATCGGCTGCGTCGTTCCCGCCGTGATGACCACTTCTGCACCGCTGAAGTGGCGGCGCTATGTCTGGAACTGGCAGGTGACCAAGCGGCTGGCGGTGTGTTGGATGCCTATCTTGATGTTTTTAGCGCCCATTATATGGGGGCCAAACATCTACTCCCGGTTGATCTGGAGGACGGGCCGCATACTTATCTGAAAGCTTTTCTGTAAGCGATGCCAGCAGGCCGTAGCCAACGTATTGACGAAGAACTCACTGCGGTGTCTCAGGCTTGCCGGCGCCCGAACAAGCTTGCCCCTTAATTTTTTCTCTCACGCGCCATTGCAGGGTGCAGCATTTTCACGGATGGCTCAGGTTTTTTGGGCCATAACTGCGCCAGTATCATTCCCGTTAACATTAATGCGCAGCCCAGATAACCTTTCAGATGCAACGATTCGTTTAGCATCAGTGCACCGGCAATCGCGGCAAAAACTGCTTCCAGAGAAAGAATGATCGCCGCGTGAGACGCTATAGCGTTTTTTTGCGCAATCACTTGAAGGGTATAACCGACTCCTACAGCGACCACTCCGCCGTAAAGTAACGCGGGGCCAGCTGCGATGATGGATTGCATATGGATGTCTTCAAAAAATAGGGCAATGATCAAACTAACGACGGAGCAGGTGACGAACTGCAGGAACGCCAAGCGGATAGGGTCGTGGCGACTGGCGAATAGGCTGACCAGGATCACGTGCCCGCCCCACACAAATGCCCCGATCAATTGCAGCCAATCACCGGTCGCGACATGGAAATTGTCCCCGACACTGAGCAGAAACATGCCCGCTACGGCCATCCCTGCCCCCAACCAAGTGCCCATTCCAGTCTTGTGTCCCATCAGTAATCCCAGAAGCGGAACTACAATGACGTAAAGACCGGTAATGAATCCCGCATTGGTTACGCTGGTAAACAGCAGCCCAACTTGCTGCAGATTGATGCCAGCCGCCAACGCAAGGCCCATTACCAGTCCGCCGAGTAACAAATTACGCGTCATAAAGGGTTCTGGCTTGGCCGCCTTGGCACTTGAGGGCCGACGCAGGATGAGCGGCAACAAACACAATGACCCCAAGGCAAAGCGCAAGCCGGTAAAAAGATAGGGGCCGATATGGGCCATACCTGAGGTTTGAGCGACAAAACCCGATCCCCAAATCATCGCGGTAAGGAGCATTAGAAGGTCGGCACGCAGGGCTTGTTTTTGCATCATAGTGCTCGGGTCAGGGGGTCGCAGACTGTGCCGGAAAGCGTTGAACTTGACCACCCCGACTTCGCTCGTCATCCTTGTCGCCGCAATGACGCTTGAACGCCGATTGTCTGGGCTTGGCGATAACCGTGCCAAGTCGGCGCTGTGAGTTTGCTGGCATCACTAGATGCCTTCGTGAGGACTGAATTCTTCAGCACTCACCTAAAAACAGGATCATTTATAAATGACATACGAAATCCTGATTGCCGATGACCATCCGTTGTTTCGCAGCGCACTGCGCCAGGCTGTGAGCCTGGGCCTTGGTCCGGATGTGAAGTTGGTCGAAGCGGAAAGCATTGCCGAACTTGAAGTCCATTTGGCGGACAAGCGTGATTGGGATCTGGTGCTGTTGGATTTGAACATGCCGGGTGCATACGGATTTTCTGGGCTGGTTCTGTTGCGTGGGCAGTACCCACAAATTCCGGTGGTGATGGTTTCGGCCCAAGAAGAGGCATCCATCGTCGTACGTTCACGGGAGTTTGGCGCCAGCGGCTTTATCCCCAAATCCAGTTCTCTGGAAACGATTCAAGACGCGGTGCGCACGGTGCTCGCGGGTGACGTTTGGTGGCCACCTCAGGTCAATGAAGCGATCAGCGTCTCACCCGAAGCCAAAGCAGCCAGCGCTGGGTTGGCCAGTCTGACTCCACAGCAATTTCGCGTGCTGACCATGGTCTGCGAAGGTCTGCTGAACAAGCAAATTGCTTACGAACTCAGCGTGTCGGAAGCAACGATTAAAGCGCATGTCACCGCAATTTTTCGAAAGCTCAACGTGCGAACGCGTACTCAGGCGGCGTTGTTGTTGCAGCAAATGGAATCGATTCCGCTTATAAACTAATGGGTTATAAGATTAGTTATCCACGCTTTTTTGACCGTTGTTAAATTAGCTTTCGCGTCTTTTTTCAAGCAGTAGTTATCTATGTCGCCCTTCAAAGGTCAAACTGGTCTGAAACGAATTCTCAACGCCACGGGCTACTCATTCGATGGTTTGCAAGCAGCCTTCAAGGGTGAAGCTGCCTTTCGCCAGTTGGTACTGCTCAATGTCATTCTTATCCCGCTGTCGTTTGTATTTCACGTCAGCCGGGTCGAGCGGGCGGTGTTAATAGCGGTGTGCCTCTTGGCGCTAATCGTCGAGCTCCTCAACTCAGCCATTGAGGCAGCGATTGACCGTATTTCGTTGGACCTACATCCCTTGTCGAAAAACGCCAAAGACATGGGTAGCGCGGCGCAATTCGTTGCGCTGTGCATCATAGGTCTGGTATGGGCGCTGATTCTGCTGGATTGATGGCCTAAAAGCTTAGGCAATATTGGGCAGCACGATTTCATCGCTGCGCTGTACGCCTGCGGTGAATGCCCGGCACAAGTCGAGAAACTCGCGGATGGCAGACGTCTGGTATTTCTGTTTGTGCCAGATGAAATAGAACTGCCGCGACAGGTCCAACTCCGGGGTTTCCACCGCCACCAGGCTGCCTCTGCGAAAAGCATCGCGCAGGGCCAAGCGCGAGATGCAGCCAATGCCTAACCCTGACTCTACAGCGCGCTTGATGGCTTCGGTATGCTCCAGCTCCAGCCGCACATTTAACGCATTGCGATGATGGCGCATGGCTTGGTCGAACGTCAGCCGGGTTCCCGAACCCTGCTCACGAAGAATCCAGGCTTCCTGAGTAAGTTCTTCCAAAGTTGCGCGACCGCGTTTCGCCAGCGGGTGCTGCGGTGCGCAGAACACCACTAGTTCATCTTCGACCCAGCTTTGCACTTCGATGTCTGGGTGTGTGCAATCGCCCTCGATAAGACCTAGATCAATTTCGTATTGAGCCACTTGCTGCACAATGTGCGCAGTGTTCTGTACATGCAGTTTGACTTGGCTCTCCGGGTGACGCTGCATGAAACTACCTATCAACAGGGTGGCTAGATAGTTGCCAATGGTCAGCGTGGCACCCACCGACAGGGAGCCAAAGCCGGATTTGCCGTTGAGCAGGTCTTCTATTTCCTTTGCCTGATCAAGCAACGCAACGGCTTGGGGTAATAACTGGCGTCCGGTTGCATTCAAGCTCAAGCGCTTGCCAGCGCGGTCGAACAGTTGGCAGCTGGATTGGCGCTCTAGCTCTGTGATCGAGGTGCTGGCCGCCGACTGCGACAGTGCTAAAAGGCCGGCAGCTCGCGAGACGCTCTCTTGCTGGGCAACGGCGACGAAAATCTGAAGTTGACGTAGAGTAAATCGCATATCTATATAACCGATAACCTATATCTTAATAATTCGTTTAACAGATATTGTGCTTGCTACTAGAATGACGCGCAATGGCGCTCAACGATGGCGCAAGCGAAACTTTCAGGAGCCACCTTTACATGAGCAACATGAATCACGAGCGCGTCCTCAGCGTCCATCACTGGAACGACACGCTCTTCAGTTTCAAGTGCACCCGTGATCCAGGTCTGCGCTTTGAGAACGGTCAGTTCGTGATGATCGGTCTGCAGCAGCCAAACGGGCGCCCGCTCATGCGTGCTTACTCTATTGCTAGCCCGAACTGGGAAGAGCATCTCGAATTCTTCAGCATCAAAGTGCAAGACGGTCCGCTGACCTCCCAGTTGCAGCACTTGAAGGAAGGCGACGAGATCATCATCAGCAAAAAGCCTACCGGCACGCTGGTGCTTGACGACCTCAAGCCGGGCAAACATTTGTATCTGCTCAGCACAGGCACTGGCCTCGCGCCGTTCATGAGCGTGATTCAGGACCCAGAAACCTACGAGCGTTTCGAGAAAGTTATCCTATGCCACGGCGTACGCTATGTGAATGAAGTTGCTTATCGTGAGTTCATCACCGAGCATTTGCCACAGAACGAATTCTTCGGCGAAGCACTGCGTGAAAAGCTGATTTATTACCCAACCGTCACTCGCGAGCCGTTTGAGAACCAAGGCCGGTTGACCGACTTGATGCGCAGCGGCAAGTTGTTTCGCGACATCGGTCTGCCGCCGATCAATCCTCAGGACGACCGTGCGATGTTGTGCGGTAGCCCGAGCATGTTGGATGAGACCAGCGAAGTGCTAAACAGCTTCGGTCTCAAGGTCTCTCCTCGGATGCGTGAGCCAGGCGATTATTTAATCGAACGCGCTTTCGTCGAGAAATAGATTACCGTCTAAGATTGCACTTTCTCATTAGGCATCAACTTGTTAGCGACAGGCCTGACGCAGTGTGTCAGGTCCGACGCCCCGCTTAAAAGTCGGCTCTTACAAGGTTTGTGCTACGGCGGGTACGACCTCAAGTACATGTATTAGCCCCGCCTGCGGATAATGCCAGCGAACATCCACGTCCCACAGTTGTGTGCCGTAGCGGCGCTCCGGTGCAGGGATCTGATAAGCCGGGCGCGGGTCTTGAGCCAGGCACTGTTCAATCAGTTCGATCAATGGCTCACCTAGGCGTAACGCGTGTTCACGAGCTTGAAACAGCGCGCTGTCTTCCCATTTCACTGGAATCAATAACGGCGCCGCACTGGCGATGCGGTTTGAGGCGCCTTCGACGACGTCGGCATACGGCACGTAGGGTTTGACGTCGAGTACCGGAGTGCCATCCAACAGGTCGATGCCCGAGACCCAGAGACGTCCGGGTTCTACTTTGTCCAGCTTCACCACTGACTGACCAATTCCGTTGGGACGATGGGTTGCCCGTGTGGCAAAGACGCCCGTGAATTGATTGCCACCCAGGCGCGGCGGGCGGACTTTCAGGCGAGGTTTTTCTTCCAGCGCTTGATGAAACAAAAATAGCAGCCAGACATGGCTGACTTGTTCGAGCCCTTGCACGGCGTCGGCATGGTTGAACGGTGCTATGAGTTCCAGCACGCCGCGTGCGGCAGGCGCGAGTTGCGGCTGGCGAGGGATGGCGAACTTCTCTTTGAAACAAGAACGCATGAAGCCGATGGGCGAAACGGTGTAAGTCATGGTCGCCATCGGCCTCGGTGCAGGAATCAGCCGCGAATACGCAGGGTCAGGCCCTTGAGGAAATTACGCAGCAACTGGTCGCCACAGGTGCGGTAGTTGCTGTGGCCGAACTTGCGGAACAAGGCGCTCAGCTCTGGTTTGGAGACCGGAAACTCTGACGCTTTGAGGATCGCGTGCATGTCGTCTTCTTTAAGTTCGAAGGCAACCCGCAGCTTTTTAAGGACGGTGTTATTGGTCACCGGCACTTCGATCTTTTGCGGTGGGCGGCTGTCATCTTTGCCACGTTTGAAGACCACCAAGCCGTCCAGAAAGTGCGCCATGATTTCATCGCTGCAATCCAGATAACCTTCTTCTTCCTCGTCCTTCTTCATGAAGGCGATTACGTCAGCTTTGGAGACATCGTAGCCGCCGAGTTTGACGATATCGACGATTTTGCCATCGCTGATATCAAGCATATAGCGAACGCTACGCAGTACATCGTTGTTCATCATGGTGTTCGGGTCCTGATAAGACGGGGTGAGCGGCGCACGCAAATCCTGGCGCCACTCAAAGGTGGGTCAGCGAAGGGTTAGAATTTTTCCTTGCTGGACAGGTAACGCCACTGGCCTTCTGGCAGCTTGCCCATAGAGACGCCGCCGATGCGTATACGTCGTATGGCGACGACTTTGAGACCAACGGCTTCGCATAGCTGGGCGATGACGCCGGGCTGCGGGTTCTTCATCGCAAAGCGCAGGCGGTTCTCGTTCTGCCAGCTGGCCTTGACTGCTGGCAAATCCTTGCCCTTATAGGTCAATCCATGAGTAAGGCGATTAAGCCCATGGGCAACCATGTCGCCGGAAATCTCGACTACGTATTCCTGTTCGATCTTGCTGCGATCATCAGTCAGCTTGCGTAATACCTTCCAATCCTGACTGAACACCATCAAGCCACTGGCATTGGCTTGTAGGGTGGAGATCGGCGAAAGACGCATGAAGTGCCCTTTGAGTGGGCGCTTGCCGTAGCGATGCTCTTCGGACAGTGTGCCGGGGCTGATCAACTGCAACGCGCTTTCAGCATCAAAGCTCGCGGGTTGATGCAGCAGAATAGTGACGGGCTCAGGTGCAGTCGCCTTGGCATGCGGGTCCAGTTCGATTTTCTGGGCATCGACCTTGAATTGCGGCTCTTCAATGACTTCGCCATCAACCGTGACCCAACCGCCTTCAATAAACAGTTCGGCCTCCCGGCGGGAGCAGCCGAACAATTCGACAAGGCGTTTGGAGAGGCGAATGGGTTCTGTCATGACAAAGAGCCGTACTAGGGGGAAAGGCGGGTATTGTACCCGCGCCCGCCTGGTTAATCGCGGCTACATTGAAAATGCCTTGAGATAGCGTTTTTTTTCTGGAGTCCAGCCCCATGAGCAAATGGTTTATCCTCATGATAATGAGCGTCAGTTTGCCGCTTTTCGCTGCCGAAGCGCCGTCTTACGGCCCACAACTAGAAGGGTTTAATTATCCTTACTCCGCGAAAAACTATGTGTTCGAGTCTCAAGGCCAACGTATCCAAATGGGCTACATGGACATCAAGCCGTCAGCTAAGAGCAACGGAAAAACAGTTGTTCTATTGCACGGAAAAAACTTCTGCGGTGCAACATGGGAATCAGCGATCAAGCCGTTGAGTGAGGCCGGTTACCGAGTGGTGGCGCCTGATCAGATTGGCTTCTGCCGATCAAGCAAGCCTGAGCATTACATCTACAGCTTTGAACAGCTGGCGCAAAACACGCGACGGTTGCTGAACAGTCTGGGTATTGATCACGTCACGGTCGTCGGGCATTCCATGGGCGGTATGCTTGCCACCCGTTTTGCGCTGACGTACTCGAAGCAGGTGGACCAACTGATACTGGTCGACCCGCTAGGCCTGGAAGATTGGAAAGCCAAAGGCGTACCGGCCATTACGTTCGAACAGTGGTATGCCCGTGATCTTAAAACCACTGCGCAAACCATTCGTAAATACCAACAAGCGACCTATTACGCGAACCAGTGGCGACCCGAGTTTGATCGCTGGGTCAGTATGCAAGCCGGCATGTATACCGGCAGCGGCCGCGAAGAGGTTGCCCGGGCATCCGCACGCACCTACGTAATGATCTTCAATCAGCCGGTGTTTTACGAGTTCGAGAAACTGTCAATGCCGACCCTGCTGTTGATCGGCCAGAAAGACAACACCGCCATCGGCAAAGACCTTGCGCCCGAACCGTTGCGCAGCACGTTGGGTAACTATCCGCAATTGGGCAAAGCGGTCGCCAAGCGCATACCCCGCGCAACGCTGGTGGAGTTCGCCGATTTGGGCCATTCACCGCAAATTCAAGATCCAGCACTGTTTAACAAAGCGTTGCTTAATGGCCTGATTCACTGACAGTACTTAATTCCACCTCTGTGGATTTCATTCGGAACGAATTCATTCGCGAATGGCTTGATGGACTGTGCCGGTGTACCGCTTTACGAATGAATTGGGTGCTACAGATTCCCTCCGACCAATTTCAAACGCATGTGCAGCAACGGATAAGGCTGGCCCATGCCATCAAGCTCCTCCCGACCGATGACTTCAAATCCCAGTTTGAGATAGAAACCCCGTGCCTGATGATTCTGTTCATTGACGTCCAGTCTATCTGCATGAAAATGATCGATGGCGTGATTTAACAGCAGCTTTCCGATACCTTGGCCCCGATACTCGGGGTCTATAAACAGCATCTCGACCTTGCCAGCGGCGATTCCGGCAAAACCGGTAATTCGTTGTTGAGTATCTTTGCTGCAAATCAACATCACTGCATCCAGATACTCGTCAAGCACCAGACGCTTGAGCATCAAAATATAGGAGTCGGGCAAGAAATCATGGGTGGCTCGCACCGAGTCTTCCCACAGGCGAGCAAGTTCCGGGTAGTCGCTTTGCTTAGGTGTATGAATGACAGAATGATTTCGCATACAACCTTCTCCTGAGGCCAGCGCGTCGATCAATGATTCGACAGCGCTTGAAGTCGATAGCTGAGGCGGGGTGGTTCTTCTAGTGTCCTCGAATGGATCAGGGGTGCGACAATGTTTTCGCTGTTGGCCTGGGTCAGGTCGACGCGCTGCATGAAGTGCTCGCGCTCACTGGCGTTGTCCAGCACTTGCCGGCATTTGGCGACCGCCCATTGTGTTTCCGCATAAGCCACATGCAGCACGCTGCGCCGGGAGAAAATCATTTCCGGTGGGTCACCCAGCGGCGTGCGATGTTCCTTGATGTCTTTACCGGTAAACAGCCAATACTCCAATGAGCCGTCCTTGACAGTGTATTCGCTCAACAGACCGG
This sequence comes from Pseudomonas sp. 10S5, assembly GCF_035019745.1. Taxonomy (NCBI): domain Bacteria; kingdom Pseudomonadati; phylum Pseudomonadota; class Gammaproteobacteria; order Pseudomonadales; family Pseudomonadaceae; genus Pseudomonas; species Pseudomonas sp. 10S5. The sequence continues at coordinate 18,735 of NZ_JASJVL010000006.1, read as the reverse complement.
TGGCGCTGTCGATCACGTACAAGAAGCCATCGCGCAGCATCTGCAAACCCAGTGGTCGACTTTGCAGCGTGTAGGGCATTGCCATATCAGCGCGAGGATCAAGGCCCGGTTCGACCAGACCGTAACGCATCTGCAGCAGTTGGATAGTGGTTTTCGTCAGCGGACACACGCCGATTTCGCCGAAGGGGGTGGCGCTTTTGGACAGGGCAACCAGATTGGCCATGTGACCACGTGGGGTCATGAAATCGGTCATTGCGCGTTCCTTGCAGTTCGAAAGCGCGCAGCCATGGATATGCAATGTCGCCTCAATCCCCCGGACAGCCTTTGGGAAAAGGCCTACACCTAGTGTCGGCACTTCCTCTCCGCCCGCCGATGGCACGAATCCTGCGGACATTGACCTGCATCGGGTCGGTGTTTGACATGTGGAGGGCAGTTTCAGATCAGCCCCTCCCAACGTGATCCCGATAATCGATACCTTCCTAACGAGCGCGCCGAGGCCAGCATGACAACCCAAGCAATGACGCGGGTAGACCCTGCCACCTTGAGACGTGTGATCTGTGCGGCGGCCATTGGCAACTTTGTCGAATGGTTCGACTTCGCCGTGTATGGTTTTTTGGCAACGACCATTGCCCAGCAGTTTTTCCCCAGCGGCGATCCTGGCGCGGCCCTGCTGAAAACCTTTGCAGTGTTTGCCGTGGCCTTTGCGTTTAGGCCCTTGGGCGGCATCTTTTTTGGCATGCTCGGTGACCGAGTGGGGCGTAAAAAAACCTTGGCCCTGACCATCTTGTTAATGGCTGGCGCCACGACGTTGATCGGTATGCTGCCGAGTTACGCTGCTATCGGCGTCATGGCGCCGGTGCTGTTGACCATTATTCGCTGTGTTCAGGGGTTTTCTGCCGGTGGCGAATATGCCGGTGCTTGCGCTTACTTGATGGAGCACGCGCCGCGCACCGAACGTGCGTGGTACGGCAGCTTTATTCCGGTGTCGACGTTTTCCTCCTTCGCCTGCGCGGCAGTAGTGGCTTACGCGCTGGAATCTTCGCTGTCGTTAGAAGCCATGAGCAGTTGGGGCTGGCGTTTGCCGTTCCTCCTCGCCGCGCCGCTGGGCCTGGTGGGTTTGTACCTGCGCTGGAAACTGGATGAAACCCCGGCGTTTAAAGCCGTCACTAACGAACACGCCGTGACTCACTCGCCGTTACGTGAAACCCTGAAGACCCACGGCGCCGCGATTTGTTGCCTGGGGGCGTTCGTCTCGCTGACGGCGTTGTCGTTCTATATGTTCACCACGTATTTCGCCACCTACTTGCAGGTCGCAGGCGGACTTAGCCGTGCTTCGGCGTTACTGGTGTCGGTGATTGCCTTGGTTTTTGCGGCAGCCATTTGTCCATTGGCGGGTGCGTTTTCTGACCGGGTAGGGCGTCGCGCAACCATAGCCAGTGCGAGCGTGCTGTTGCTGGTGGTGGTATATCCCGCGTTTTTGATGGCCAGTTCGGGATCGTTCATCGCCTCGATTGTCGGCGTGATGCTGCTGGCCGTCGGCGCGGTGTTGTGTGGTGTGGTCACAGCGGCCCTGCTGTCAGAGACATTTCCTACCCGTGCCCGATACACCGCATCGGCGATTACCTACAATCTGGCCTACACGATCTTCGGCGGCACCGCGCCGTTGATGGCAACATGGTTGATTACCTCGACGGGCAGTAATTTATCTCCGGCGTTTTACCTGATGGTGGTCAGCGTGATTGCATTGATTGGCGGGATGGCCTTACCTGAAACGTCGAAAATTTCCTTGCATGGGCCGGAGTGTGAAGAAGATCAACCGCCGCAACAAAAAATGGCATCAATGCGTTAAAAAATGGCACATTGGCGCCCCAAGCGCGGATGACCCGTTTTGCAGGCTTTGCAACGCGCAGGTCCATTTAGACGGATGAACTTCATGGCTCTCACAAACGCGCAGTCGAGCGCAATACCTCCTGTGGTCTCAACGCAGAGCAACCCACTTGTAATGCGCATTATTGGTGCGGTGGCGTTGGCGCACCTGATTAATGACTTGATTCAGTCGGTGCTGCCGTCGATCTACCCGATGCTTAAAGCGAACTACGGTCTCAGCTTCAGCCAGGTTGGTTTGATTACGCTAACATTTCAGCTGACTGCGTCGCTGTTGCAGCCGTGGGTCGGTTATTACACGGATCGCCATCCGAATCCGCTGCTGTTGCCAGCAGGTTCTCTCTGCACTCTGCTGGGTATTTTGATGCTGTCGATGGTTGGTAGCTTTCCACTGATTTTGCTGGCGTCAGCACTGATCGGTATTGGTTCTTCAACCTTCCACCCCGAGGCGTCGCGTATTGCTCGATTGGCCTCGGGTGGTCGTTTTGGTCTGGCGCAATCAACCTTTCAAGTGGGGGGTAACACGGGCTCAGCGTTCGGGCCGTTATTGGCCGCAGCGATCATCATTCCTTTTGGTCAGGGTCATATCGCCTGGTTCGGGCTAATCGCGGTGTTTGCTATAGGTTTGCTTTATGCCATCAGCCGTTGGTACAAGGCGCATTTGAACTTGTTCAAGCTTAAAGCCGGACAAAAAGCCACCCACGGCTTATCGAAAAATCGTGTGATAGCAGCGTTGGTGGTACTTGGATTTTTGGTGTTCTCCAAGTATTTCTACATGGCGAGCTTCACCAGTTATTTCACGTTTTACCTGATCGAGAAATTCAGCCTGTCGGTGGAAAGCTCACAGCTGCACTTGTTCTTATTCCTAGGAGCTGTGGCAGCGGGTACGTTTTTTGGTGGCCCTATCGGCGACAAGGTGGGACGAAAGACCGTAATCTGGTTTTCGATTCTCGGAGTGGCACCTTTTACGTTGGTGCTGCCGTACGCGGACCAGTTCTGGACTACCGTGTTGAGCGTGATCATTGGCTTTATCCTGGCATCCGCGTTTTCTGCCATCGTCGTTTTCGCACAGGAATTGGTACCGGGCAACGTCGGTATGATCGCCGGGGTGTTCTTCGGCCTGATGTTCGGTTTCGGCGGTATTGGCGCTGCGCTACTGGGTTACTTGGCAGACGCCCACGGGATTATTTATGTGTATACGTTGTGCTCATTCCTGCCGTTGCTGGGTATATTTACCGTGTTTTTGCCCAAAACCAAGCATGGGTAAATTCACATGGGTCCATCTTTAGAGCTTGCTCGCGATGGCGGCGCAGTTCTCGCGTGTGACCGGCGTTAAAGCTCCAACGCCCCTAAATTGCGGTTGTTAGTTATGTCCCCAAGGTTCGGCCATTTATCCGAGACCAGGAACAGACGTTCCGCTTCTTCCCACTCGCCTGCTGGATTTTCGCTCAATCTCACCATCAGTTGCGCCGGGGCCATGGGGTCGAGTTGCCTGAGCCAAGCGTCAAGCTGATGGTTTTGCCACGTCTGGTCGTCGCTATAATGGGCAGGTGCCAGCCAGGCGTGACGCGGCAGGGGCTGCCAGCGGCCGACCGGGCTTTGTGCAATAAACGCCAGCCAATCGCGCTGATGAAGCCATCGCCCGTGCAAATGCTGAAGATGCGCCCCAACCGGCGGTTGCGCGTGACCGGGCCATGGATAAAGCAGGTATCCACCGAGCCACAGCTCTGCGCTGAAGTGCGTGATACCCAGCTTGGCTAACGCCTGTCGACTTTCCGGTCGCGCCGAAATAGGCAGTTGATGCTCACTCAAATGCGCCAGCTTACGGTCCAGTCGGTCGTGACAACCTGGCCCCAGCCATTGCGCCGGGTCCTTGCCATTGCCTGCTTGCGGCCCCAAATAGAGTTTGATCGCCAATTCCACGTGATGTACGCCATCAGCGTCGCGCAGCAGCATGTCCAACTCACCCAGCGTTTGCCCGGCCACACGAATCGGGAGGTTGGCCGTTATCAGTTCAACGCCGGGGGCTTGATGCACGGCAAACTGCCAGAGACGTTCGTAATACAGGCCCAAACGCCGGGTTGCGCCCAATGCCAGCCAATGATTGAGGGGATCGCCGTCCTGATCAAGGCGCAAGAGCCAATCGGCGAGGTGTTGCGGGGCCTGCACCCAATCGCTGGCGGTCAACGGATTGCGTTGAGGCCAAGGCGTCTGGCTGAGCATCGGTGGCGCGAGGATCACCCACGCCAAATCGCGCACTTCAGGGTGGCGCAGTTGGGGGGGGAGGTCGAGTAAGCTTGGAAACAAAGTCATGGTGCGAGAATAGCTGGTGTTGCTCTGGCTGGCGCCTTCGTGAATAAATTCGCTCCCACAGCGTGAACTGCGCCCAAGGAGTAGGACAAATATTTTTGTTGGTTTGCCGCTGGCCCAGCCTTTCACCCATAATCGATCTCTTTGAGTCGCATGGAATTTCGCAGGAGCCCCATGGAGCAATTTCGCAATATCGGCATCATTGGTCGCCTCGGCAGTTCGCAGGTGCTGGATACCGTGCGCCGCTTGAAGGCGTTTCTGCTTGAACGGCACATGCATGTGATCCTCGAGGACACTATCGCCGAAGTCTTGCCGGGCCATGGTTTGCAAACATCGACGCGCAAAATGCTTGGGGAAGTCTGCGACATGGTGATTGTCGTCGGCGGTGATGGCAGCCTGCTAGGCGCCGCGCGCGCGTTAGCGCGACATAACGTGCCGGTGCTGGGGATCAACCGAGGCAGCTTGGGTTTCCTCACCGACATTCGTCCCGACGAGTTGGAAGTGAAAGTCGCCGAAGTCTTAGACGGCCACTACTTGGTGGAAAACCGCTTCTTGTTACAAGCAGAAGTCCGGCGTCATGGCGAAGCCATTGGTCAAGGCGATGCGTTAAACGATGTGGTGCTCCACCCCGGCAAATCGACGCGCATGATCGAGTTCGAGTTGTACATCGACGGTCAGTTCGTCTGTAGCCAAAAGGCCGACGGCTTGATCGTTGCTACGCCCACCGGCTCGACTGCCTATGCTTTGTCTGCTGGCGGCCCGATCATGCACCCCAAACTCGACGCCATTGTCATCGTGCCAATGTACCCCCACACCTTATCGGGGAGGCCCATCGTGGTGGACGGCAACAGCGAGTTGAAAATCGTCGTCTCGAAAAACATGCAGATTTATCCCCAGGTCTCCTGTGATGGGCAGAACCACTTTAGCTGCGCGCCCGGCGACACCATTACCGTCAGTAAAAAACCGCAAAAACTGCGCTTGATCCATCCTCTGGACCATAACTATTACGAAGTCTGCCGCACCAAGCTTGGCTGGGGCAGCCGGCTCGGTGGTGGAGGCGATTGATGCTCGATCCCGCGCGTGGCTATGACCTGATCGGTGACGTGCACGGCTGCGCTCATACGCTTGAGCACTTGCTTGACACCCTCGGTTACCGTTTTAAGGGCGGGGTGTGGCGCCATCCTGAACGTATCGCTCTATTCCTGGGCGACATTATTGATCGCGGACCCAGAATTCGTGAAGCGCTGCATATCGTCCGCGGCATGGTCGAGGCCGGTCAGGCGCGCTGCATCATGGGTAACCACGAATTCAATGCGTTGGGTTGGAGTACGCCAGCGCTGCCTGGAACCGATAAGCAATTCGTGCGCGAACATACTCCGCGTCATGCTCGGTTATTAGGTGAAACTCTGAGCCAGTTCGAGCAGCACCCGGCGGAATGGCAGGACTTTCTCGCCTGGTTCTATAAATTGCCGCTGTTCATCGACGCTGGGCGCTTTCGCATGGTTCACGCCTGCTGGGATGCGGAGCTGATTGAACCGCTGCGTGCACTGCACAGCCATGGTTGTATCGACCAGGCTTTTGTTCAGGCCTCCGCAGAAGCGGGAAGTTTCGCCAGCAATGTCTTTGATCGTTTGTTGCGTGGCACCGATATGCGCTTGCCCCACGGCCTGACGCTGACCGGTGGTGATGGCTTGACCCGCGCCTTCTTCCGCACCAAATTCTGGGAAGACGATCCGCAAACCTATGGCGACGTAGTGTTCCAACCGGATGCACTGCCTGAGTTGGTGGCAAAAACGCCGTTAACTTCTACCGAAAAAAGTGCCTTGCTGCGCTATGGCAGTGCCGAGCCAATGTTATTTGTCGGCCACTACTGGCGCAGCGGCCATCCCGCGCCCATAAGGCCGAACCTGGCCTGTCTGGATTACAGCGCCGTGCTTTACGGCAAGTTGGTCGCCTATCGGCTGGACCAAGAAACCCAAATCGACCCGCATAAGTTTGTTTGGGTCGACGTCGAACGTCCCGAGGCTTCGCAATGAGTGCTGTTGCCGTATTTCGTTTGCCATTGACCACCGATTTAAGTGGGTTTGTCAGTTTGCTGCAGCGCTTGCGCGTGCCCCATCGCGTCAGTGAAGACGGCACTGAGCAAGTGCTGTGGGTGCTTGATCCTCAATTGGCCGACGACATCCGCTCGCTGTATCAGCGGTTTCCTGAAGGCGATCCGTCTTTTGAACTGCCGGTGCCCGAACAAGGTACGACTTTGGCCCGGCCCGGCATCGTTCAGCAATTGCGCAATAGCCCAGTTACGACGCTGGTGCTGCTGCTGAGCTTGATTGTCGCGGGCATTACCCTGTTTGGTGAAAATCTTGAAAGTCTCAGCTGGCTGACCTTTCAGGAGTTCAACCTTCAAGGCCAGTTCACGCCGGTGGCCGATAGTCTGGCAGCCGGACAGTGGTGGCGCATTGTGACGCCGATGCTGTTGCACTTTGGCGTCCTGCACTTGGCCATGAACGGTATGTGGTTCTGGGAGTTAGGACGGCGGATCGAGTTGCGTCAGGGCAGTTGGAACTTGCTCGGCCTGACTCTGGTGTTCAGCGCGGTGTCCAACTACGCGCAATATTGGTACAGCGGACCAAGTTTGTTTGGTGGTCTGTCGGGCGTTCTTTACGCCTTACTCGGTCATTGCTGGATCTACCAGATGCTGGCGCCGAACCCGATTTATCGGCTGCCACGTGGCGTGCTGGTGATGATGCTGATCTGGCTGTTGCTGTGTATTTCGGGCCTGGTCAGCATGCTGGGCTTTGGTGCCATTGCCAACGGTGCCCATGTCGGTGGACTGATCATCGGTTGTGTTACAGGTCTATTGGGCGGTGTGTTCGCCCGTCGTAATCGCTAAAATCGCGCACCTACTTTGGAGAGTGCTATGTCCTCTTTCGTCGAAATGATTGAAAACATTACCCCGGATATCTACGAAAGCCTGAAATTGGCTGTAGAGATTGGCAAATGGTCCGATGGCCGCAAGTTGTCCCAAGAGCAGCGCGAGTTGTCCTTGCAGGCACTAATCGCCTGGGAATTGCAGAACCTGCCAGAAGATCAACGCACTGGCTACATGGGTGCGCAGGAGTGTGCGTCCAAGTCCATTACCGTACCGAACATCCTGTTCAAGTCGGATTCCGTCCATTGATCGAAATCGGTCGTGGTGCAGTTAACAAAATGTCGGTGCGCCTTGACGCGCCGACCGTGCAGTACGGTTTTCGTCTGGGTGATACGAACATTCCAGTCAATCCAATGATTGGGAAAACGGTGCGCCTGGAATATCTGGGTGCGATCCATTGCAGCCATTGCGGACGCAAGACCAAAACCAGTTTCAGTCAAGGGTATTGCTACCCCTGCATGATCAAACTGGCCCAGTGTGACGTGTGCATCATGGCCCCGGAAAAATGTCACCACGAACATGGCACCTGCCGTGATCCGGCGTGGGGCGAACAGTTCTGCATGACCGACCACGTGGTGTATTTGGCCAACTCCTCCGGGGTCAAAGTCGGTATTACTCGCGCAACTCAGTTACCGACCCGTTGGCTAGACCAAGGCGCAATCCAAGGGTTACCCATCGCCCGTGTGGCGACCCGGCAACAGTCCGGTTTCGTCGAAGACCTGTTTCGCAGCCAAGTCGCCGACCGCACTAACTGGCGTGCATTGCTCAAAGGCGATGCGTTGCCCGTTGATCTGAGAGCAGTTCGTCAGCAACTTTTCGAGTCTTGCCGTGAAGGCTTGTTGGGCCTGCAAGAACGATTTGGCCTACAGGCTATCCAACTACTCCATGACGTAGAACCCACTGATATTCGTTACCCAGTCGAAGCATATCCAACCAAAATCGTCAGCTTTAACCTGGATAAAAACCCAATTGCTGAAGGCACGCTGCTGGGGATCAAGGGCCAATACCTGATCTTCGATACCGGTGTAATCAACATTCGCAAATACACGGCATACCAACTGGCCGTGCATCACTAGACTTTGAATCACTAGGCACGTCTCCCAAGGACGCGCACCAGTAAGGGGATTCCAGCATGCGCACAGAACAACCGAAAATGATTTACCTGAAAGACTATCAGGCGCCTGAGTACCTCATTGATGAGACGCACCTGACCTTCGAGTTGTTCGATGACCACACGCTGGTCCATGCTCAACTGATCATGCGCCGCAACCCGGCGCGTGGTGCCGGCCTGCCGCCGCTGGTGCTGGACGGGCAATTGCTAGAGCTGGTGATCCTCAAGCTTAATGACACCGAGCTTAGCCCCACCGATTACCTGCTGACGCCCGATAACCTGACGGTGCAGCCGAACGCCGAGCAGTTCACCCTCGACACCACCGTGCGCATCCACCCGGAAACCAACACGGCGCTGGAAGGGCTGTATAAATCCAGCGGCATGTTTTGCACCCAATGCGAGGCCGAAGGCTTTCGCAAGATCACCTATTACCTCGACCGCCCGGACGTGATGAGCAAATTCACCACTACCCTCAGCGCCGAAAAGCACAGCTTCCCGGTGCTGTTGTCCAACGGCAACCCGATTGCCAGCGGCCCGGAAGACGGCGACCGGCATTGGGCGACCTGGGAAGACCCGTTCATGAAACCGGCGTACCTGTTTGCGCTGGTTGCCGGTGATTTGTGGTGCGTCGAAGACACCTTCACCACCATGAGCAATCGTGAAGTGACGCTGCGGATTTACGTCGAGCCAGAGAACATCGACAAATGCCAGCACGCCATGAACAGCCTGAAAAAATCCATGCGCTGGGACGAAGAAACCTACGGTCGTGAATACGATCTGGACATCTTTATGATCGTTGCGGTCAACGATTTCAATATGGGCGCCATGGAGAACAAGGGCCTCAATATCTTCAACTCCAGCGCCGTTTTGGCCCGCGCCGAAACCGCCACCGATGCCGCTCACCAGCGGGTCGAAGCGATTGTTGCCCACGAATATTTCCACAATTGGTCGGGCAACCGCGTGACCTGCCGCGACTGGTTTCAGTTGTCGCTCAAAGAAGGCTTCACGGTGTTCCGCGATTCAGCCTTCTCGGCAGACATGAACTCGCGTACGGTCAAGCGTATCGAGGATGTGGCGTATCTGCGCACCCATCAGTTCGCCGAAGACGCGGGACCTATGGCCCATGCTGTACGCCCGGACAACTTCATCGAGATCTCCAACTTCTACACCTTGACGGTGTATGAGAAGGGCTCGGAAGTGGTCCGCATGATCCAGACCTTGGTCGGCGCCGAAGGCTTCCGCAAGGGCAGCGACCTGTATTTTGAACGCCATGACGGCCAGGCCGTGACCTGTGACGACTTCATTGCCGCCATGGAAGACGCCAACGGCGTCGACCTGACTCAATTCAAACGCTGGTACAGCCAAGCAGGGACGCCACGCTTGGCGGTCAGCGAGTCATACGACAGCGCGGCAAGCACCTACAGCCTGACCTTCCGCCAAAGCTGCCCGCAAACCCCGGACAAGCAGGAAAAGCTGCCGTTCGTGATTCCCGTAGCGCTGGGCTTGTTGGACGCTGCCGGTAATGAATTGCCATTGCGCTTGTCAGACGAAGCCGCCGCTGGCAGCACCACCCGGGTGATCTCGGTCACCGAAGCGGAGCAGACGTTTACCTTTGCCGACATCGCTGAACAGCCTCTGCCATCGTTGCTGCGGGGTTTCTCGGCGCCGGTGAAAATGAGTTTTCCGTACAACCGCGACCAACTGATGTTCTTGATGCAGCACGACAGCGATGGCTTCAATCGTTGGGACGCCGGTCAGCAACTGTCGGTACAGGTGTTGCAAGAATTGATCGGCCAGTATCAAAAAGGTCAGGACTTGGTGCTCGATCAGCGCTTGGTTACGGCGCTGAGCAGCTTGTTGGCCAACGATCAACTGGATCAGGCCATGGTCGCAGAAATGCTGTCATTGCCGGGTGAGGCTTATCTCACTGAAATAAGCGAAATTGCTGACGTCGACGCCATCCACGCCGCCCGTGAGTTCGCCCGCAAGCAATTGGCGACCTTGCTGTTCGATGGCTTGTGGAAGCGTTATCACGCGAATCGTACGCTGTCGAAGACCACGGCCTATATCGCCGAAGCCGAGCATTTCGCCCGTCGCGGTCTGCAAAATATTGCGCTGTCGTACCTGATGCTCAGCGGTAAGCCTGAGGTATTGGCGGCGTGTCTTGAGCAGTTCGAGACCAGCGACAACATGACTGAGCGCCTGACGGCCTTGGCAGTGTTGGTCAACTCACCTTTCGCTGAAGAAAAAGCCAAGGCGCTGGCGACCTTTGCGGAAAATTTCAAAGACAACCCGTTGGTCATGGATCAATGGTTCAGCGTCCAGGCTGGCAGCACCTTGCCGGGCGGTTTGGAACGAGTGCGTGCGCTGATGAAGCACCCTGCGTTCAACATGAAAAATCCGAACAAGGTTCGCTCGGTGGTCGGCGCGTTTGCCGGCCAAAACCTGATCAACTTTCACGCGGCAGACGGTTCGGGTTATCGCTTCCTTGCGGACTTGGTGATTGAGTTGAACGCGTTCAACCCACAGATCGCCTCGCGCCAATTGGCGCCGTTGACGCGCTGGCGTAAATACGACAGCAAACGTCAGGCGTTAATGAAAGGTGAGCTGGAACGCATCCGTGCGTCAGGCGAACTGTCGAGCGATGTGTATGAGGTGGTGAGCAAAAGCCTGGCTTGATGGTGTGCGGATAGCTATAGGGGACCGGGTGCGCGGCAAAGTTACAGCGCACCTTTCGCCGCATCGGCATCTTCCGGGGAGATCAGACAGCGCTGTGCCAAAGTTGAATGGGTAACGGCGCCCTGCTTGCCTTCAAGTACGAGTGCGCTGCGATGCTCTCCTTTTTTATCTCGTAACGCACTGTAGTAGTCGGGCGACAGCTCCAGCTTGTCTGTCAGTGGTAGTGCTCGTGCACGTCCGTCGACGATATCACCCACGGTGTTCACGGTACTTAAGGTGCTGTAGGTGCTGCTATTAACATTGCCAAAAGGGTCCAGCACAAAATTGGCGACTTTTCCCACGCTGTCCCTCACGTTTGAAGAACCAAATAGGGGAAGCTCCACTGTTGGCCCGCTACGCAAACCCCACACGCCAAACGTCTGCCCAAAATCCGCTTCATGGTAAGGACGATCCCAGCCGGTGGCAACGTCCATCAAGCCCAGCACACCCACCGTGCTGTTCACCACAAAACGCTGCAACGTATTTGCCGAGCGGCGAATGTTGCCTTGAAGCACGTCATTGATAAACACCTTAGGCTCGCCGAAGTTCGAGGTAAAGTTGTGGACGCCATGTTGAACCAGCTCAGGCAGACGCTTATACCCATGAGCAACTGGTTTTAAGGCGTAGGTATCAACCCCCTTATTGAAAGCAAAGACTTTGCGGTTGACCGAAGCGCCTGGATCGTTGACCTGATAATTCAGTTCGTCGCACGGCACTTCTGTCGGTAGTTGAGTGCAGGCGCCCAGAATCCCCGCTCCCAATAATAGACCAACGATCTGAAGTGGCGCTCTCCAGGTATTTTCCGGGTTTTTTCGGGATTTTATACGTCTGAGTGCTGACTGCATGGCGGTATTTTCCAGTGGATGGCGTTCACCCAAGAATGGCTACCGGACCTTGCTGGAATATGTCCCGTTTATGCCATAACGGAATGATTATTACGGAATTGAAATATATGACCGAGCCCTCCAATTGACTTAGATTAGGGCTCGTTAATAGCCCTGACTGGACCCTCGTGAGCAAACTCCTGATCGTCGACGATGACGTCGAAATCCTCGACCTGCTGAAAAGGTTTTTCGTTAAGCACGCATACGAAGTGGCGGTCGCGTGTGATGGTGTGGCCATGTGGGTGGCGATTAAGAACGAACGCCCTGACATCATCGTGCTGGACGTGATGTTACCGGGAGAGGGCGGTCTGAGTCTGTGCCAGAAAATCCGTGCTGAATCAAACACGCCGGTGGTCATGCTAACCGCCATGAGTGAGGTCAGTGATCGAATCATCGGCTTGGAGCTGGGCGCCGATGATTATTTGACCAAACCGTTTGACCCCCGCGAGCTGTTGGCCCGTTTGCGCTCAGTGCAAAGGCGTATGGCGGATCAACCCGTGCGCTTGGCAGTTGACGTGCGTCCATTGATTTTGTTTGGTAGTTGGCAACTTGACGTCACTCGACGAGAGCTGCGTTCAACCGAAGGCGTCATGGTTCCGCTTTTAGGAGGCGAATTTGATTTGCTGCGAGTATTTGTAGACCATCCGCAACGCATCTTGACTCGAGAGCAATTACTCGATCTTGCCCGGGGACATTCCCATGAGGCCTTCGATCGCAGTATTGATGTGCAGGTCAGCCGCTTGCGCCGCAAGATCGAACCCGACAGCAAACGCCCGGACATCATCCGCACCGTGCGCAATGGCGGTTATATCTTCACCGCCAGTGTGAGCCGCCAATGAGCAAACCCCACGGTTCTCAAGACACGATAGTGAGCTGGATTGCACTCACCATTGCGGCAGCCATGATCGCGTCGCTTGGGCTCTACGCACTGTTTATCCAAGCCGCTGGGGTCTGGTCGCGTCCGTCGCTGGAACAGATCGGATTGCTAGATCAAGCCGCTGCCATCACCCGTATCATTGATGCCGCCCCAGTCCAATTACGCCCAAAATTAGCCAGCGCCGCGAGCAATCCGCTGTTCACCGTCAGTTGGTACGCGCAACACGCGAGTATCGGAGCGCCACTTAAAACCGGGGTTCAATTCACTGACGCTATTGTGATTCAGCGACTAACGAGTTCGCCGCAACGTCGAGTAGAGGCCTACGGACCTCAAGATTGGCCAAAAGGCGATTCCCTACCCCACTACATGCTCGCCGTACAGTTAACTGATGCGACTTGGTTGGCATTTGTCGCGCCGGAGCGCACGTGGGGTCTATCTCAAACTGCACGCAACGCCGTGCTGGGGCTGCTGGGTTTGATCGCCGCGTTGTCAGTGGCTTGGTTTGCTACTCGTCGACTGGCCGCTCCATTGAGGCGTTTTGCTCATGCTGCCAAACGTTTCGGTGGTGATTTTCACTCCCCTGCCATCACCCCCGAAGGGCCCTACGAAATACGCCAAGCCATCATTGCGTTCAATGCCATGCAGGCGCAGATTCGGCATTTCGTCACTGATCGAACTCAGATGCTCGCAGCCATTTCCCATGATTTAAGGGCGCCACTGACCCGCATGCGGTTGCGCGGCGAGTTCATTGAAGATGAGGAGCAACAGCGCAAACTTTTTCGTGATGTAGATGAAATGCAGTCGATGATCACCTCGGCCTTGGAGTTTTTTCGCGATGATGCCCGGCTTGAGACTGCCACCGCTTTCGATCTTTCCGAATTGATTCAAACTCTCATTGATGACTACCGCGATCAGGGTGTGACAGTAGATTTTTCCGGCCCCAGCAAACAGGTTTATTTCGGCCGCCCGTTGGGTATCAAACGGGTCGTCACTAACTTGTTGGAAAATACGATCAAATATGCAGTAGCGCCACGTATCGACCTGACTCAGTCTGAGACGTCGATCATCATTGAGGTGACTGACAGTGGACCGGGTATTCCCCAAGCGCTGCTTGAGAAGGTCTTCGAGCCGTTTTTTAGACTGGAGGCTTCACGTAATCGCAACACCGGCGGTGTCGGGCTGGGTCTGTCGGCAGCTCGGGCGATTGTTCTGGAGCATGGCGGGGAGTTACGTCTTTATCGTCGGCTCGAAGGCGGCACGATAGCACGGGCCTCGTTGCCCAAGCAGTAACCGGCTGGCTCAGTAAACGACTCCTGCGGATCACTGTCTCTGGCAGCGCTTATCGCTCATCAATCAAACGAATACCTCATAATCACGCCGTATCGGCTTAACAAAAGATAACGTCATGTCGATTGTCATACGTTTCTAAAGCTGGATAGGATAGGCCTGCTTCCGAAAGGGTGCTCCTAGAGCGCTTGCAGCTGTTTACTCAGCGCACTTGAAGGTCGACCTAATAACAATAAGAAGGGGAATAGTCTATGAGTGAGCCTGTGAGCCGGCGCACCCAGCTCGATGGGGCGTTGGCGTTGTGCCCCCCATTGACGTTACACAAAGGCACGTCCCTGGCGGCAGCGTTGTGTGTACTCGGCGTACTCTCGGTGTTTGTGTTTTGCACGCCTGTATACGCGGCGCAAGCCGCTGCTCAAAACCCCGAGATATCCATCCTGTCATCCCGATCTTCTCGTAGCCTATTACTCGGTATTACTCACGCTGGCGCGCGTCTGGTAACAGTGGGTGACCGGGGGCATATTTTGTACTCCGATGACCAGGGCAAAACCTGGACCCAAGCCACAGTGCCAAGCCGTCAGTTATTAACGGCTGTCTATTTTGCCGACGACAAACATGGCTGGGCAGTCGGCCATGATGCACAGATCCTTGCCAGCATCGACGGCGGCGTCACCTGGACCAAACAGTTCGAAGACCTCAAACGTGAGGCGCCGCTGTTGGATCTTTGGTTCAAAGACATCAACACCGGATTTGCCGTAGGCGCGTATGGTGCATTGCTGACCACTACCGATGGCGGCGCACATTGGGCTGATGTCAGCGACCGCATCGACAACCAAGACCAGTATCACTACAACGGCATCACTTACGTGAAGGACTCCGGCTTATTCATCGTTGGCGAACAAGGCTGCATGTTTCGCTCCGCCGACGACGGCCAGACCTGGGAGCGGGTGCAAAGTCCGTATCAGGGTTCGCTGTTTGGCGTTATCGCCACTGCTAAACCTGCAACGCTGTTGGCTTACGGTTTGCGCGGTAACTTACTGCGCTCTACCAACTTCGGTGACACTTGGACCCCTATTGGTTTGAAAGGCGCCCGTGGCCCGCTGGAATTTGGCCTGTCGGGGGCGTCCTTGTTACCCGATGATTCGCTGGTGCTGGTAGGCAATGGCGGCAGCGTCATGCGCAGTAGCGATGATGGACAGACGTTCGTGGTAACCAACCGTTCTGATCGAATTTCCCTTGCAGGTGTGACCGTTAATGACAAAGGCGATCTGATCCTGGTAGGGCAAGGCGGCGTCCACATCACCTCGCCCACCGGCGCTGAGCTGGTCCAACAATAAGACCTATTAAGGCGAGAATTTTTATGACCAATCACCAACCACTGACGCCTCAAACTAAACCCACTCGTCTTGAGAATCTGATTTTCAACCATCGCCCTGCGGTGATCTTTATCTGCCTGGTGGTTAGTATTTTCCTGTTCTACCAAGCGACACTGGTGAGGCCTTCGACCAGCTTCGAAAAAATGATTCCGCTGGAGCATCCGTTTATTCAGAAGATGCTTGAGCACCGCCACGACTTGGCCAACATGGGCAACACCGTGCGGATTTCCGTGGAAGCGGTGAAGGGCGATATTTTCACCAAGGAGTACATGGAAACTTTGCGTCAGATCAACGACGAAGTGTTTTACATTCCAGGCGTTGATCGTTCTGGGATGAAGTCGTTGTGGAGCCCTAACGTGCGCTGGACCGAGGTGACCGAAGAGGGTTTTGCCGGCGGTGAAGTCATCCCTCAAAGCTACAACGGTTCTGAAGACAGCCTTGATTTACTGCGCAACAACGTACTCAAGTCCGGTCAAGTCGGGCGTTTGGTATCCAACGATTTTAAATCCAGTGTGGTCGAAATTCCGCTATTGGAGTCGTACCCTGACCCACAAGACCAAGGTAAATTGCTTGCCCTTGATTACCGGCAACTGTCCCATCAGCTCGAAGAGAAAGTTCGCGACAAGTTTCAGGCGCAAAACCCGAATGTGAAGGTACATATCGTCGGCTTTGCAAAAAAAGTTGGCGACCTGATCGATGGTCTGGTCATGGTAGTGATGTTCTTTGGTGTAGCGTTCATGATTACCCTCGTGGCGCTGATCTGGTTTACTCGCTGCGTGCGAAGTACCGTCGCGGTATTGAGTACCACCTTGATTGCGGTGGTCTGGCAACTAGGTTTGATGCACCTGGTCGGCTTCGGTTTGGACCCGTATTCAATGCTTGTGCCGTTCCTGATCTTTGCCATTGGTATCTCCCACGGGGTACAGAAAATCAACGGCATTGCGCTGCAATCCAGCGAGGCCGAAAACTCTTTGATGGCCGCGCGAAGGACGTTCCGTCAATTGTTCCTCCCAGGGATGATCGCGATCCTTGCAGACGCCGTGGGGTTTATTACGTTGTTGATTATCAACATCGGGGTAATCCATGAGTTGGCCATTGGCGCGTCAATTGGAGTGGCCGTCATTGTCTTCACCAATTTGATCCTGCTGCCAGTGGCCATTTCCTACGTCGGGATCAGCAGGAAGGCGATCAGTCGCAGTAAAGAGGATGCAGTGCGTGAGCATAAGTTTTGGCGTTTGCTGTCGAACTTTGCCAATCCGAAAGTTGCTCGGGTATCGATTGTTCTGGCGCTGCTGGCCTTTGGCGGCGGCCTTTGGTATAGCCAGAACCTTAAAATTGGTGACCTTGACCAGGGCGCGCCGGAGCTGCGCCCGGATTCGCGTTACAACAAGGACAACCGTTTTATCATCAACAATTACTCCACCAGCTCCGACGTATTGGTGGTAATGGTCAAGACGCCACCTGAAGGCTGTTCGGCTTATCCCACGATGTCGGCGATCAACGAGCTGACCTGGAAGATGGAGAACACCCCCGGCGTACAGTCGGCGATCTCTTTGGTGACGGTGTCTAAGCAGATGATCAAAGGCATGAATGAGGGCAACCTGAAATGGGAATCCTTATCGCGCAATAAGGATGTGCTGAACAACTCCATTGCCCGAGCCGATAGCCTGTATAACAGCGACTGTTCGCTGGCACCGCTACTCGTGTTCCTTAACGACCATAAAGCCGAAACCCTTGACCGGGTTGTAAATGCGGTTAAGGACTTCGCTCAGCAAAATGACAAGGACGGTCTGCAATTCCAACTGGCGGCGGGTAACGCCGGGATTGAAGCAGCGACCAACGAAGTGATCAAAGAGTCTGAGCTGACGATTCTGATTTTGGTATACGTTTGTGTAGCGACCATGTGCATGATCACTTTCCGTTCATGGGCTGCGACCTTGTGCATCATCTTGCCGTTGGTTCTGACGTCGGTACTGGGCAATGCACTGATGGCGTTCATGGGCATTGGCGTCAAGGTGGCGACGCTGCCGGTGGTGGCGCTTGGGGTGGGGATTGGCGTTGACTACGGGATTTATATCTACAGCCGACTGGAAACCTTCCTTCGTGCCGGCCTACCGCTGCAAGAGGCGTATTACCAGACGCTGAAATCTACCGGTAAAGCGGTGCTGTTCACTGGTTTGTGCCTTGCAATTGGTGTTTGTACCTGGATTTTCTCAGCAATCAAGTTCCAGGCCGACATGGGTCTGATGCTGACCTTTATGTTGCTGTGGAACATGTTCGGTGCCTTATGGCTGTTACCGGCCATCGCTCGGTTCTTGCTCAGACCGGAGAAAATGGCTGGGCAAGTAGGGCACTCTTTGTTTTCCCACTGAGTGATTCAACGCTTCGCAAGCAAGCCTGCTCCCACAGCGTAGTCTTTGTGGGGCAGGCTTGCCTGCGAATGGGGCTATTGGGTTTCGCAGATTAACCCTGGTTTTCCCGCCCCAACACCAGCTTTAGTGCAAATTGCGCATCATCCAACTGCACCAGCGTTGCGTGCTTTGCGGCGAGGGCATCGCGGTTTTCGATGGCAGTGAGGATCGCTTTGTGACGCGGCATCGCCAACTCATGCAAGTTAGGTCGCTGATTGGAGTGCTTCAATGCTTCGCGCAGGGCCAGCGACAACATGTTGCTCAAGTGGGCGAGCAGGTCGTTGTGAGTGGCGTCGGCGATTCGGCTGTGGAAATCCAGGTCAGGCTGTAACAACTCTTCAGGGGTACTTGCAGCGTCCATACGCTGGAATGCTTCGCTGATCGACGCGATGTCATCGTCCGTTGCATGTTGGGCGGCAAGGGCGGCGGCGGCGGGCTCAATGATGCTGCGCACGCTGGTCAGCAGGGCGAAGAACTCATTTTGTGGCGTGCTTTGCATGACCCAGTGCAACACGTCCGGGTCGAGCAAATGCCATTCACGGCGCGGTTTGACCACCGTGCCGACCCGAGGCCGGGAATACACCAGGCCTTTGGCAACCAATACCCGCGTGGCCTCACGCAGCACTGGCCGGCTGACCGCATATTCTTCGCACAAGGTCGCTTCAGCCGGCAGTTTGTCGTCGGGCTTAAAGCGACCGGAGACAATCTGCATGCCGACTTCCTGAACGATACGGGCGTGCATGCTTTTGCGGGCTGAGGGCTTACGGTAATCCATGGGGGACGTGTTGATCCTGAGTCGTGAATGCGGCGGATCATAACATTGCGCCCCTTATGTGGTGGGGCTGATGGCCTCTTCGCGAATGAATTCGCTCCCACAGAGTGAACTGCGCCCCAAATGTTGGACACCCATCCAACTACCGGGGTGTTTTTCATGGGTAAATATTC